>JAYTXO010000001.1:0-7629 GCA_043742905.1 Microbacteriaceae bacterium
CCGCAGCAGGTCACGTTCAACGATGAGGCCATGTTCGCCTCGGCAGAGAAGGGACGCCACTGATGTCGATGGCGGTCAAGAGCTGGAACTACACCAGCCGCAATCAGTCGGGCAAGGTCGTCAAGGGCAAGCTCGAGGCGCCAAGCGAGTCGGCGGTCCTCGGCAAGCTGCAGAGCATGGGCCTCTCGCCCCTGTCGGTGCAGGAGGGCAAGGCCGGATCCGGTCTCAATATGGAGATCAGCCTCAGCGGCTTCGAGAAGGGCGTCGACCTCAAGTCACTCGCCGTGGCGAGCCGCCAGCTGTCCACCATGATCAGCTCGGGCCTGCCCCTGCTGCGCGCCTTGCACATCCTCGCCGACCAGACCGAGAACAAGAAGCTCAAAGAGGTCTTCGGCCGCGTCGCGAACGACGTGGAGACCGGCGGCTCGTTCTCGGAATCCCTGGCCAAGCATCCGCTCGACTTCCCGCCGATCATGATCAGCATGGTCCGCGCCGGTGAGGCGGGCGGATTCCTCGAGGGCGCCCTCGACAGCCTCGCCACCAACTTCGAGAAGGATGCCAAGCTGCGCGGCGAGATCAAGTCCGCGATGACCTACCCGGTCATGGTGCTGCTCATCGCGCTGGTCGCGGTCATCATCATGCTCACGTTCATCGTGCCGATCTTCAAGAACATGTTCGAGGGTCTCGGCAGTTCGCTTCCCGCACCGACGCAGTTTCTCGTGAACATCTCCCAGAACATGTTCTGGATCGTTCCCACGATCGTCGTCCTGGTCGTCGCCGGAATGGTCTGGTGGAAGCGGAACAAGAACAGCGAATCGGTGCGCCGCGTCATCGACCCGCTGAAGATCAAGGCTCCAGTGTTCGGCCTCCTCGTGCGGAAGATCGCCGTCGCCCGCTTCTCGCGCAACTTCGCCAACATGATCGGTGCCGGTGTGCCGATCCTGCAGGCGCTCAGCATCGTTGGATCCACCTCGGGCAACTACGTGATCGAGATGGCGACCAGGCGGATCGCGGAGTCGGTTAAACTTGGACAGTCAATCGCCAAGCCCCTCGCCGAAGAGCCGGTCTTTCCCCCGATGGTGGTGCAGATGATGTCGGTCGGTGAGGATTCGGGCTCGCTCGAGATCATGCTCAACAAGATCGCCGACTTCTATGACGCCGAGGTCGAGGCATCCACGAAGGCGCTGACGTCGATGATCGAGCCGCTCCTGATCGCCTTCTTGGGCATCGTGATCGGCGGCATGGTGGTCGCGCTGTACATGCCGATCTTCAGCATCGCGACGGCGATCCAGGGCTCGAAGTAGGCGGCTCGACGTCAGCAGAGACCAGTGACGGCTCACCCCCGGTGGGTCGTCACTTCTGCATGCCCCGGTGGATGCTCGGCACCTGTCGTAACGGCCCCCACCTGCGCAACGCGAAGGATTCTGCTGTTCAGTCCGACGTCGCCGACCTCAAGATCGCTGTCGTCTCACTGCAGACCTCCGGCGGCTCGCTGCCCGTCGACACCGGGATGACCGGAACCACGGCGCTGCCCACGAAGCCGGACTGGAAGGGTACCGGCGCCACCGTCAGCGCGGGCAATACCACTGGGCTCCGATAGGTCCCCGGCACCGCCTCCGCGTTCTGTGTCGCGGGGATCAGCGCGACTGGTTCCGTCTTCAAGGGAACCGATTCGACGGGCGTCACCAAGCAGCTGAGCACCATCACCACGCTGGCCGGGGCTTGCCCGCAGCTCGCACCGCGACGAGTCGGGCGGCGGAGTCCAATGCCATTCCGCCGACTTCGTGTCAGCGGAATGGCGGGATCACTCGCTGGTCACCCCCCGGACGCGGGATTCCCGACAGGCGCTCGACTCCCTATCCTTTGGGCAGACACCGAGAAGCCGTCGGGACGATCGGCCGGTGTCTCAGCTGGGGGCTGGAATGAATATCCGACGCATCGCACCCGCGATCGAGCGGCGCCACGAGCACATCGACAGGGGCTTCACGCTCATCGAGTTGTTGGTCGTGGTGATCGTCATCGGCATCCTGGCGGCGATCGCCATTCCGGTCTACGCGGGTGCCCAGCAGCACACACGCGAGTCCGCGGCGATCTCGGATGCCGCGAATCTCCGCACCGCCGTACTCGCGTTGAGCCTCACCAACAATGCGATGCCCGCGGGACTGCCATCGACCACCACGTCGCTCACCTCGCCCTGGAAGGCGGCCGGCGCGACCTGGGGCACCTACACGAGCAACGTCGAGTACAAGCCAGGTACCGGTACAAACTTCTGCGTGGCGGTGTTGAGCTCCACGGGATCGGTCTTCAGCGGCACCGAGGCCAAGGGCATCACTCAGAGCACCCAGACCACCCTCGATTCGGCTTGCCCGTAGCCGCTCTCCGCCGCTTCAGGCCGGCCCCGTCCGGGGGTCCCCCTTTTCGTCCACCCCCACACTGGGGCCGTGATCAAGGGTTTAACCCCCCGGACGCGGGATTCACGGCGGCCCCGGGCGCCCCTAGCGTAAGCGATATCGGGTCCACCGCCGTAGGGGGGGGACGGCTCGATTCCTACTCACCTGCATCATTCAACGAATGGAATCCACATGATCACTCGCATCAAGAACGCTCTCGCGGCCCGCCGCTCCGAGCTCAAGGAGGAGAAGGGCTTCACGCTCATCGAGCTCCTCGTTGTCGTCATCATCATCGGCATCCTCGCCGCGATCGCCATCCCGGTGTACGTCGGTGTTCAGAACAACGCGAAGGACTCTGCTGTTCAGTCCGACGTCGCCAACATGAAGATCGCCGTCGTGTCGCTGCAGACCTCGGGCGGCTCGCTGCCGGCCAGCTTCACGGCAGCAGTGACCGCTCTGCCGACCACCCCGGACTGGAAGGGTGCCGGCGCGACCATCAGCAACGGCAACAACACCGGCCTGTTCTACAAGACAGGCGCGACCGTCGGAACGTTCTGCGTCTCGGCGATCAGCACCACTGGCACGGTGTTCTCGGCGACCGACTCGCTGGGTGCCGCGAAGAGTACTGCCACCACGGCAGTGGCCGCCTGCCCGTAAACCGCTGACGGAACGGGGTACCGGACCTACTGATCCGGTACCCCGTTCTACCGGTCCGGTGGACCGCCATCCACCCGCCAGCCGGAGCGTCATCCGCACGAGGGGCTCCGCAGCCCGTCACCCACATACTGTTTGGCGAACCTCGGGGGGAGGGCCACCGCATGTCGAACTCACGACTCCGTCGACGGCCCACGAACGACGCCGTTCTGTCGCTCCGTCGACTCGCTCGCGAAGACGCAGGGCTGGGAATGACCGAGATCCTGGTCTCCCTCATGTTGTTCGCGGTCATCGCGACGGCGGCGGCCTATGGGATGCTCAACGCCCTCGCCCTCACTCAGCAGTCGCGCTCGAGCGAGACGGCGATGTCGATCGCCTCGAGCGACCTCGACCAGATGCGTCTCGCCGCGTCGGCGAATGCCGCAGGCGTGTTCTCGGTGCTGTCGACCACGTCACCCATCGTGAAGACAATCGGGGGATCCGCCTACAGCATCACGCGACAGTCCACGTGGCAGCAGACCGACGGTTCGACCGGCGCCTGCGGCACCGGGACTGGCACGCTGCAGTATAAGAACGTCACCGAGACGGTGAGCTGGCGCGCGACCAACGGCGTGGCACGTTCCGTCACGATGTCGAGCGCCATCGCGCCGCTCAGCAACATCAACTCGGACACGACCGGGACGATCGTCGTCACCGTGACCGGCAGCGCCAGCGGCCAGCCGATCCCCGGTGCCACGATTTCGATCACGCCGACCTCCTCCGGGACCGGCCTGGCGCTGACCACAGCCCCTCAGAACACCGACATCAACGGCTGCTCGTTCGGCCTGCTGGTGAACCCCGGCACCTACACGGTCACGGCGTCGCTCGCCGGCTACGTCGACATCAACCAGAGCGCCACGGCGACGACGCCCAACAGCGCTCCCGTCAGCGTGGTCGCCGGGCAGAACACCCTCGTCAACTTCGCGTACGACCAGGCGGCGATATTCCCGCTGACCTACCCCGCGGGCGCCACGCCCCCCGCAAACCTGCCCGTGTCGTTCTATCACCTCAACCCCGGCACCACGGCTTTCAACACCACCGCGATCCCGCCGGTCACGGCGACACCGCCGGCGAGCGTGAAGGCGTATCCGTGGAGTGACGGGTACACGGTCATCGGAGGCACCTATATCTACACGGCGGCGTCGAGCACGGCGAGCTGCCTGGACTCGAATCCCGGGTCGTGGACCACTCCGCGTGCCGCGGACGGCGCCATCGGCATCGCGCCGGGCCAGGTGACCGCCGCCGCCGGAACCACGGCCGTCGGCACCGCGGTCCAGCTGGGCATCTTCACCCTCAGCAACACCACGTCGTTGAAGGGCCTATACATCACCGCGGTCACGGCGACACCGCCCTCGGGCAGCGGGGATCCCGGATGCGCACTCGCCCAGAAGCTCACCTTCCCCGCGGTGGGAACCGGCGTCAGCAGCCTCACGCTCGCGCTGCCGTACGGAACTTGGCAGCTCTACGCCGGCAGCACCCCTGGATCGACCACGACACCCCTGCCGAGTGGCGGCAGTGGCGTGCTCGGCCTGGTCAGCGGGGGGCTTCTCAACTCCTCGGGCAGCGCCAAGACAATTACTCTGGATCCCAGAGCGGTGCCCAGCCCGTGATCGCCCGCACAGCGCGGCGGATGCGCCACCGCGACGAGGGTCTCACCCTGGCCGAGCTGGTGGTCTCGACGATGCTCGGGCTGATCATCCTCGTGGTGGCAGCTGCCCTCATGATCTCGGCGACGAAGGCCGCCAATGTGCAGTCAGCCTCCGACACCAACACGCGCGGCGGCTCCACGGCCCTGAACTCCATCAGCCGTTACCTGCACGCCGCGACCACCTACCCCACGGCATCCGGCACTCAGCCGGCCTTCGCGAACATGGGTGCGACGGATGTCACGTTTTACGCCTACGTCAATCTGGTGAGCACAGCCGCCCAGCCGGTCAAGGTGCGGCTCTACGTCGACCCGAGCTCGAAGAAGCTCTACGAGCAGCTCTTCAGCTCGACCTGCGGAGTGACGTCCGGCCTCTGCACGTTCTCCACCACCCCGACGACCATCAACCTAGGGGGTCCCGTCGCCAGCCCGACCTCGGACAGCACCGCCCTCTTCGTCTATCTGAACGCCGCGGGTGCGACGACGACCGTCGCGTCGTCGGTGCAATCAGTGCAGGTCAATCTCGAGTACGGGTCGTCGATCGCGGGCACCCCGGGTGACACCCATCTCGCCAACACGATCGCGCTTCTCAACGTCGGTCAATTCGGAGGCACATCCTCATGAGCATGCTCCGGGCCCTGCGATCGCTCCGCCGTCGCGACGAGGGCATTGTGCTGCCGGCTGTCATCGGCATCGGCATCGTCATCACTCTCATCGTGTTCACCGGCGCTGCGATCTCAACGAGTGGCGCCACGAAGTATCTGACGGAGGGCAACAGCTCGAACGCGATGCAAGCGGCCTATGCCGGCGCGGCCGACTACCAGAGCCGTCTGACCAATAACAACAGCTATTGGCAGTTCGGGGCGACCACTCCCTTCACCGGCACTAGCTCCTACCAGCAAGGGACCGGAGGCAACCCGGCATTCGGCACCGCCGCCGGCGGCACCTGGGCAACCGTGAACGGGTCGGGCGGTACGGAGAGCTACCGCTACGAGGTCAACAACTCGAAGTTCGCCTCAACGGGAGCCGTGCAACTGCGCGTGACGGGGCGTTCTGGCAACCAGACACGATCTCTCGTCGCGACCGTTCGAGGCACCGGATTCATCGACTACCTTTACTTCACCGATTACGAGTCGCAGAACCCGGCGCTCAGCGGCGAGACGCAGAGCCCTTCCTCGAACGGCCTGTGCCTGTCCGTGCACCTGACCGATCCCAACTACGACCCGAACTCCGCGTGCAACCCGGTGCAGTTCCGATCCGGCGACCTCCTCGCGGGGCCAATCCGCACCAACGACGAGTTCACCATCTGCGGCGCGACATTTAATCAGACCGTGCAGTCGACGGCGCCCGATGGCGTCTACAACAACGCGTCGTCGAGTTGCGCCGCTCCCACATTCGGGCAGGCATCCGCGACCAGCCCGCAGCCCAAGAACGCCGGCACGCTGCTGCTACCGCAGACCAACGGCAACATGGCGCAGGCGGCGCGGTCCGACATCAATGCGACGCCTGGATGCCTCTACACCGGCCCGACGTCAATAGCCTTCAACGGCGACGGCACCGAGCAGATCGTCTCGCCGTGGTCGCTGGCTACGCAGATCTCCCTCAACTCCGACGGAGTCACGTACAGCGGCACGATGGCCTCGGCTTGCGGCTCGAGCATGGCGCTGAAGAGCACCGCGGGCGCAAAGGTGAGCCTTTCGTCCAATCTGATCTTCGTCCAGTCGGTGTCGGGAGATACCGCCAACCCGAACTACTGGGCCCCTGGCACCTATCCGACGACGACCAACGGTGCGATTGTGTGCTCGAAGACCACCAAGGTCGGCAGTGCGACGACGACCACCTACGGCAACGGGCTCATCTCACCGCTTTCGCAGAACTACCCAGGCTCCAATGAATACGTCGGCCCCGCGGGCAACACCAGCACCTCGTCGCCCTACTACTGCCGCAACGGGGACGCCTTCGTCTCGGGTCAGTTCAATGGCGCGTTGACGATCGGCGCCGAGAGCAACCTCTATGTTGTCGGAGCGATCACTTACAACGATTCGACGAACGACATCCTCGGACTCGTCGGCCAGACGTCCGTCTCGGTGTGGAACCCGGTCAGGTGCTCCAGCTACAGCGGCAGCACCTGCTCGACGAACCTCGGCGCCAGCACATTGCTCAGGAACGCGTCCGGCTCCAACATGTCGATTTCTGCTGCGATCGCGTCCAACAAGGGAACGTTCACCGTACAGAACTACGCGTACGGCGCCCAGCTCGGTACCTTGACGGTCACCGGCTCCATCGCCCAGGAATGGCGCGGGGCGGTCGGCGTGTCATACGGCAGCTACATCACCGGGTACACCAAGAGCTACGGCTACGACCAGCGCCTGAAGAACACGGCACCGCCGAAGTTCCTTCAGCCGGTCACCACGGCCTTCAGCATCTCGCAGCAGGTCGAGGTGTCGCCCGCCTACGCGTCGACCGGCGTCGCGTCGTGATCCTCGCCGCCCTGATCCTCGTCGGAGTCACCGGTCTTGCGATCGGTTCCTTCCTGAATGTGGTCGTCTATCGCGTGCCCGCCGGCATGTCGGTCGTGCACCCGCGTTCGGCTTGCCCGAACTGCGGTCACGAGATCAGCGCGCGCGAGAATATCCCGGTGCTGTCCTGGCTGCTCCTGCGCGGCACGTGCAGCGGTTGCGCCACCCCGATCTCGAAGCGGTACCCGCTCGTCGAGCTCGCCGCCGCCGCCGCCTTTGTGCTCGTCGGGATCTGGGCCGCGCCCACCTTCGCCTCTCCTTCGGGTGCGCCCACGACGATCGCCGCCGTGCTGCGTCTTGGTGCATTCCTCTACCTGGCGGCCGTCACGGTGGCGCTCGCGATCATCGACATCGAATTGCACCGGCTGCCCAACGTGATCGT
>JAYTXO010000002.1:0-4486 GCA_043742905.1 Microbacteriaceae bacterium
CGGCTGAGGAAGACCTGCAGATCGCCGAGGGAGAGGGAGTCAACTAGGGAAAATGTCTGGCTCATCTGGTCTCTAAACTATAGGAGCGCCGGGGTTCACGCTGCCCCATGACCGCCGGACCACGGGAGAACACCATGACCGACCCGCTCATCGACCTCCTCGCGGCACTCGATCTCACTGATACTCACGCCCGCACCAGTGAGGAGATCTTCATTGGCACGAGCCAGTGGTCGGCTCTCGGCCGGGTATTCGGCGGGCAGGTGCTCGCGCAGTCGATCATTGCCGCCCAGCGCACCATCACTGAAGAACGTGTGATTCACTCCCTGCACGGTTACTTTCTGCGGCCGGGCAATATCGACCTGCCGATCACCTTCTCGGTCGATCGCATCCACGACGGGCGCTCGTTCTCTACCCGGCGCACCCAGGCGTACCAGTCGGGGTTGCCGATCCTCTCCATGATCGCATCCTTCCAGGACTCCGACGACGGCCTCGAACACCAGGTCGAAATGCCGACTGACCTGCCACAGCCAGAGGACCTGCCGACCGCCGCCGAGGTGCTTGCGCACGTCGAGCATCCGATCGCCAAGCAGTGGGCCATCGGCCGGCCGTTCGATATGCGTCATGTGCCCTCCCCCGTGTTTCTCGCCGTGGACGGACCACGTGTCGCCCATCAGGCCGTCTGGCTGAAGGCCACCGGGCGGCTACCGGATGACCCCAACCTGCACCGCGCCGCGCTCGCCTACGCGAGCGACTACTCGATTCTCGAGCCGATATTTCGCCGTCATGGCGTGGCCTGGTCTACGCCGGGGCTCAAGGCGGCCAGCCTCGACCACGCGATGTGGTTCCACCGCTTCGGCCGGGTGGACGAGTGGATGCTCTACGTGCAGGAATCCCCGAACGCAACCGGCGGTCGTGGCCTCTCCCTCGGGCGTATCTTCAGCCGCGCCGGCGTTCTGCTCGCCAGTGTGGCCCAGGAGGGCATGGTGCGGGTGCCCCGAGGGGACTAGCCCCGCCGTCCCGTCGAGGGACACTCCCGTCGCCCGTCGTGGATGCGCTTGTTCCCCGTCGCGGATGCGCTTGTTCCCCGTCGTGGCGGGGGATACGAGCACTCGCGGAGGTGCACACACGACCCGGCGGGAGTTACAACTCCCTCCGCGAAGGCATACCGCAGCCGCGACGTCCTTGGGCGATTGGTGGGGCCACCTCGTCAGCGCGTCAGTCACCGGCGGGAGATGCTCCTGTTGCCCGTTAGGGATGCTCCTGTTCCCCGTCGAGGATGCTCCCGTTCCCCGTCGAGGATGCTCCTGTTGCCCGTCGCGGCGGGGGATACGACCACTCGCGGAGGCACACACACGTCCCGGCGGGAGTTGCAACTCCCTCCGCGAGGGCCTATCGCAGCCGGGACGTCCTTGGGCGCGCAGTGCGGGGCCACTTGGTGACCAGGTCAGTCCCCCGCGAGGATGCTGATGCGCTCAGCGAGATAGGACTCGAGACTCGCCAGCCCCTGGTCCCCTTCGCCGGCCACCCAGCGCACCATCACGGTGCCACCCCGCAGCGACAACGGTCCGGTTTCGGCACGAAGGCTCGCGGCATCCAGGGCGATCTCGGCGACGTCGAAGTTGACCGTGTCGCCGAGCGCGAAGCCGCCACGCGTCGCGGCCACGCGCAGTCCCCGCCGATAAAGGGCCTCGGCATTCATGTAAACCGTCTCATAGGTCAGCTCGATCGCCCGCGTGATTCCCCCGACGGCGAAGAGCCGACCCTCCCGGTCGAGAAGCAGCACCCCGAGGCGCCAGGCCCGGCCGACGGCATCCATCACGGCCGGACGCGGGATGAGCGCGATGCGGCGGGCTGGCCGGAGGGTCGCGATGGCCTCGTTCCCGATCCCCATCGCCTCGAGCCGTGCGATCGTGCCCGCGAGCATCGCATGCAGTGCGCCATCGATCGACTCCGGTTCGGGCATCCGCTCCTGCTCTCATCACGGGCGTGAGGGGCCCATTTCTGATTGTAGGAAGCTACAGCATAATTTGCACGAGAGTGAGGCCTCCGGAATGGATCTCGACCGAACGGATGTCACCGGTCGCGACCGCCGTTGCGGCCACAAGTCCTCCGGCGGTCGACTTTGTCGCGGTCCAGGTCGCCACGATCGACTGGGTACCGTCGATCCCGGTGATCACCAGGTCGTAGACCGGCGGACGATCCGTCCAGTCGGTGGCGAGATACGTGCAATTCCAGTCGAAGCGGGTTCCCCATCCCTTTTGTGTCACCGCGAGCTCCGCGGTCATCGATCCGGGCACCACCTGCCGCATGGCCCGGAGTGCTCCGGTCTGCGGTGTCGCGGTGACCGAATGCAGGGCGTTCGGGCGATGGTCAGAGATCGACGATCCGACGACGAGTCCGCCGAACCCGAGGACGGCGGTCGAGGCGAGGGCGAAGACCGCGACCCTCAGCCGCACCGAGCGTCGGTGGCGCACGACGGATGTGGCGAGCCGCTGCACGTGATCGGGCTCCTGCAGCCCGGCCGTCACCCGCTCGTCGTCGGGTGCGAGTGTGAGCGCAACCGCTTCGGCAGTGGAGAGACCACTCAGGATGCCCGGCATCCCCGCAAGGTCGGCGACGGCAGCCGAGCAGGCCGCGCAGGTGGAGAGGTGGTGTTGGAAGGTGCGGCGATCATCCGGGCCCAGTATGCCGAGCAGGTAGGCCGAATCCCAGTCCCGGAAGGCGTCGGGATGCGAGTTCATTGGGTGACACCTCGTTCCTGCAGCGCCAGTCGAAGTGCGCGCAACGCGTAGTGGATGCGCGATCGCACCGTTCCTTCGGGGATATTCTCCTTCGCCGCGATCTCCGCGGCGGATTGGCCGAGATAGTAGGCGCTGACCACCGCGGTGCGGTGGTCGAGAGACAGCGAAAGCAATGCGTCGGAGAGTAACCATTTATCGAGCACAGTGTCCGAATCATCCGCGACGGCATTCTCCGGAAGGTTCTCGGCGGTGAACTCGTGGCTGAACCGCGCACTGCGCCGATCGTCGATCACCAGGTTGCGCGCGACAGTGAACAGCCAGGCCCGCGCCGCCTCGGCGTCCTGCTCGAGGATCGCCGGCCGACGCCAGGCGCGCAGGAGGGCTTCCTGCACGACATCCTGGGCGAATCCGTAGTCGCGCGTGAGTCGAGTGACGTACCGAAAGAGCCCCGGAGCGTAGGCGTCATGAAGAGCGCGGAGGAGTTCGGCCTGCTCGTCTGCCATGCCACCCTCCCGCTGTGAAAACGGTCTCTCTTCTGTGATAACGGGATGGCGGGCTCGTTCGTTCATTCGCCGGCTGAACTGGCTCAAATGCGCTCGCCCGCATTGCGATTCGGCATCGATTCGCGAATCCGGTGAACGCGACCCGCGGTCGTCTCGTCGTCACATCAACGGCAGGACGCCGCGCTCTCGCTCGTCGCGGGCATCCATCACCAGCAGAAGAGGTTCATCGTGAAGACCACATCGAGGTTCATCATCACCCTCGCCAGCACCGCTCTGGCCGCCGTCGCCCTTGCCGGGTGCGCGTCGACCCCGCCGTCGTCCAGCGGCTCCGGATCAGCGCCGTCCCCCTCGTCGTCGACCGCGCCTGCGGAACTCTCGACCACGAGCGGATCGCTCGGCCAGATCATCGTCGACGCCAAGGGCATGACCGCCTACATGTTCGACAAAGACACGCCGAACGGCACCAGCAGCGCGTGCGCCGGCCAGTGCGCCACGCTGTGGCCGGCCATCACCACCACCACCGCGACCCCAGTCGTGAAGGGTGTGACAGGCACGGTCGGCACCATCACCGGGGTCGACGGCAAGAAGCAGATCACGGTGAATGGCTGGCCGATCTACACCTTCGCGAAAGACACCACGTCCGGTGGCACGGCGGGCCAAGGCGTTGGCGGCGTCTGGTGGGTAATCTCCCCTTCGGGGCAGAAGGTCGCGACTCCGCCGACGAAATCGGGATACTAGCCGGGGAGCGTGGTCGAGCGGCACCGTCCCGTGTTCGGGTCGGACGGTGCCGTTCTCCCGACTGTTCAGGGCCCCGGCCGTTCAGGGCCTGCCGCTGAGCAGCACCTGCCCGTCGGTGATCAAGCGGATGTCGATGGACCGGATATCCGCGACCGCAAGGCTCGTCGTGCCCGAGGGTTCGACAGTGCTGCCCGGCGACGCCGTCCAGGTGGCCACCTGCATCGAGCGGCCCGCGGCATCCGTCACGAACAACGCGTAGCCCGCGCCCTCGCCCGTTCGGTAGCGGGAAGGGGTGCTCGCAGTGGCGTCATACCGGCAGTTAATCTCGAGGCGCGTGCCCCACCCCTGCGCTACCAGGCGCACGTCGGCGCTCAACGGGCCCGGCACGACCCGGTCGAGAACTACGGATGTCGCGGAGAGGGCACTCGCGGAGGTTCCGGGTAACGCGGGGCCGACCCCGTGATAGCCGAGCGGCACCGCGAGCACGATCGCGGCGGCGGCGAC
>JAYTXO010000003.1:0-1974 GCA_043742905.1 Microbacteriaceae bacterium
TTCTGGCTATTGACGCGGGCGGTACCTCGTCGCGGGCGGTGCTGCTCGATATGACCGGAGCATGTGGCGGATTCGGGCGCGCCGGAGCAGGAAACCCGAAGGCTGTCGGAATCTCCTCCGCCGTCGATGCCCTCGGACTCGCGGCCGAGCGTGCCCTGGGTGGCACTGCCTCGGGAGGCGGGGCGGATTCGTTCGTGGTCGTCGCCCTGGCTGGCGCTGCCACGCCGGCTTTTCTCGCCCTGCTTGACGCGCGTTTGACGCACCTCGGCCTGCACGGGAATATCGTGATCGAACCCGATCTGCTCGGAACGTTCTCTTCCGGTACGTCGGG
This sequence comes from Microbacteriaceae bacterium, assembly GCA_043742905.1. Taxonomy (GTDB): domain Bacteria; phylum Actinomycetota; class Actinomycetes; order Actinomycetales; family Microbacteriaceae; genus Lysinimonas. The sequence goes on from JAYTXO010000003.1 coordinate 332, forward strand.
TCACGACGGGTACGCAGTGATTGCCGGAACGGGCGCAATCGCTGCTCGTGTGAGTGACGGGCACATCCATACGGTGCGGGGAGGGACCGGGTGGCTGCTGGGCGACACCGGCTCTGGATTTTGGATCGGGCAGCAGATCGCACGCGCGGTCGTCGCATCCCTCGATGGGCTCGGCCCCTCGACCGCACTCACCCCGCTCCTGCTGGAGGCGACCGGTATCGAGCGCACCCGCGCACGACGTAACGGGCGGCCAGAGGAACTTTCGCAGTTGATGCAATCGCTCTACGCTCTCCGCCCGGTCGAACTTGCGCGATTCGCCCCGCTGGCCTTCGAGGCGGTCGAGCACGGAGACATCGAGGGTGGCACGGCGCGGGATGTGGTGGCGAGCGACATTCTCGAGGTCGCTGCATCCGGAATCGCCCGCGTGCTCGCCGCCGCTGTCGAACCGGCTGTCGAATCGGATGTCGGGCCGGATGTAGATGGTTGCGTCGTGCTCGGAGGCAGTGTGCTTGCGGCGGGTCTCGCGCGAGCGCCCGATATCTTCCTCCACCGGCTGCGGGCTGCGGCCGGAGGGTCTGAGCTGGTTACGGTGCAGGACGGCGTCGTTGGAGCAGCCGTGCTCGCCTTTCGACACCTTGGACGAGAAGTGGATGTCGAATTCCATCGGCGGCTCACCCGAGAGGTCGACCGGGTGCGCTCCCTGGCGGTGCGCGTATGACCGGCATTGCGATCGTCGGGCGCGGAGCGATGGCGCACGCCCACGCACGGGCGTGGAGCGAGCTCGGACTCGGAGAGAATATCCTATATATCAGCACACTGACAAGTGGACCGCCACTGCCACACGCTCCGCGTGCGCGATTCGAGCCCGACCTCGGTGTGGTGCTGGCCGACCCGAAGGTGCACATCGTTTCGGTCTGCACGCCGACCCCGACCCATGCCAGCATTGCCCTGCGCGCCCTCCGCGCGGATAAGAGTGTGCTGCTCGAGAAGCCGATCGCCCTGACACTCCTTGACGCGGTCGCTCTTCGTGACGAGGCCGCGCGCAGCGTTGGAGTGCTCATGGTGGCGCACGTGGTGCGCTTCTTCGATGGCTATCGGGTTATCCGCGAATCGGTCGAGGCTGGCATGCTCGGGGCGGTGCTCTCCGTCCGGGCCGGCCGGTTTAGCGCGGCCCCGCGCCCGTCGCCCTGGTGGCATGACGAGTCGAAGTCTGGTGGAATCGTCGTCGATTTCAGTATCCACGACTTCGACCAACTCAACCTCTTCCTCGGCCGACCCCTCGCAGTGACCGCGCGCCGCACTCGGCCGGATGGCCCGATCGAGGCGGTCGTCGATTACGAGAGAGGCGGGGTGGGGCACGCCATTGGCTTCATGGGCATGCCGCCCGGATTCACCTTCGCCTCCACCATTGACCTGGTCGGCGCGGCGGGGCTTCTGGCCCACGGGTATTCGGGAGCGCTTGACTCGGGGGCACTGTCGGCGGTGCCGGATACCGTGCGCCTGCAGACCGCCACCGGCGTGACCGAGCGGTTGATTGCCGCCCACAATCCCTACCGTAACCAGGCCGAATACTTCCTCGAGTGCGTGAGAGCCGGATCCGTTCCCGATTTCTGCTCCGTCGACGCGGCTGTCCTTGCGCTCGC
>JAYTXO010000004.1:0-3548 GCA_043742905.1 Microbacteriaceae bacterium
GCAGTAGAGAAAGCAGTACAAGAATGCCCACTGGAACCGTGAAGTGGTTCAACGCCGAAAAGGGTTTCGGCTTCATCACCCCCGACGACGGATCTCAGGATCTGTTCGCCCACTACTCCGCCATCGAGGCCTCGGGTTACCGCAGCCTCGAAGAGGGACAGCGGGTTGAGTTCGAGGTCACTCAGGGCCAGAAGGGCCCGCAGGCGGCTGCAATCAAGCCGGTCTGATCTCACCTTCAGCGAAAGCGCCGTCCGGTTTCCGGGCGGCGCTTTTCTGTGCCTTCTCGTCGAATGAAGAGGTCGTACGAGGAGCAAGTGAAGCGCAAACGGGCCGGCCGATACGCCGGGTTCTGTCCGGCGCCGAAGCACCGTGACGGCCATCTCTCTCGGGACTACGTTGCCGCAGCCCTCTAGCGGTCTACCCAAGAACTCGGCGAGCAGCCTCAACGTTCCCTGTCTGACCTTGCTCCGGACGAGGTTTACCCAGCGAGCCCGATCACTCGGGCCCCTGGTGGTCTCTTACACCACCGTTTCACCCTTACCGCCAGCTGGCGTTTCCGAAGAAACGCTGGCCGGAGGCGGTCTACTCTCTGTTGCACTTTCTCGCGGATTGCTCCGGGTGGGTGTTACCCACCGTCCTGCTCTGTGGAGCCCGGACGTTCCTCGGCACCCTTCCGAAAAAGGATGACGCGACCGTCTGGCCGACCCATTTGCGTTCTTCAGGCTAGCGGGTCTACCTCTCGAACGAAGCTCGCGCGTCCATAGCTTCGTTCGCGAGCTTGTCGGCACGCGAGTTCTCGGCGCGTGGAATCCATTCGAACGACACGGGAGTGCCCGATAGGATTCCACGGGCTTCCGCCGCGAGATCCGCCATGTCCGGGTGCTTGATCTTCCAGCGACCCGACATCTGCTCGACGACCAGCTTCGAGTCCATCCGCACGTGGAGAGCCGCATCCGGGTCGAGCGCGATCGCCTTGGTCACCCCGGCAATCATTGCCTTGTACTCGGCGACGTTGTTGCTGGCAATGCCCACGTAGAGCCCGAGTTCAGCGAGTACCTCACCCGTGACCGGGTCGATGACGACCGTGCCGGAGCCGGCGGTTCCGGGGTTACCGCGCGATCCGCCATCCGCCTCGACAACGAGTTCACGCTGTTCGCCAGCGGCGAGAGAGTTCGCTCGGAAAGCGACGGCCACTACAGGCCCGACTCGTCGGTGCGCACCAGAATCGCGCTTGAGTCGGTGCAGAGCAGCACGTCATCGGGGGCCGCGGCACGGACCGTCAGCATGTCGGACGAGTTCAGGGCTACTCCGCTGGCGCTCGAGACGCCCCCACGCAGCAGGGAGGCGCCGACGCCGTAGCGGGCGCGCTGCTTCTCGTAGAGGGTGAGGAGGTCCTCCGTGACCTTGCCCGCGATCTCGCCGCGGCTGGCAGCCGCGTGCAACCGGTCGACGTCGAGCGCGGCCAGCGCCAAGTCGCGTGAAACCGCCGCGTCAGCGATCCTTACCTCCAGGGCTTCCAGTTCTGCGCGGCTGGCAGCCAGCGCGGCTGCGCGCTGCTCGACGGTTTCCATGACAGCGAGCTCAATATCTTCGAGATCGCTCTGGCGCCTGGCAAGCGCGGCGAGCTCCTGTTCGAGCGCGGCGACATCCTTCACGGAGGCGCTCGCCTGGAGTCGCGCATTGTCACGGCTGACACGTGCCTCGACGACGGCGACATCGGCCTCCGTGCGCGTCAGTTCGAGTTGTGCGTCTTCCCATGCACCGCTCTGCTCGCCGACCGTGCGGCGCAGAGCGGCACGTTCAGTGCTCAGTGCCGCGATTGTCGACAACTCGGGAAGCGTGCTGGCGCGGTGACCGAGCTGGTTCAGCTTCGTGTCCAGTGCCTGCAACTCGAGCAGCAATGCCTGAACTTCGGGGGCGGCCTTCATGGCCATGCGATCTCCGTTCGGTGGTTCATGAGAATCAGGATGTCGCGAATCACACGATCGCGAAATCCCACGGGTCGGTGCGCAGCTCGCTGACGGTGACCGTCACGCCCGGGAGGGCGGCACGCAGCTGCTCGGCCGCGACCTCCAACCAGAGCCATTCGCTGGCCCAGTGCGACACGTCGATGAGCATAGGGCCCCGGCCGAGGCGACTGCGCTCGCGCGCCTCGGACGCCGGGTGATGACGCAGGTCGCTGGTGACGTAGACGTCAGCGGCCACGACCTCCGGATGCCCGAGCAGCGAGTCTCCGGCGCCTGCGCAAAGCGCGACGGTCGCGACCTCACGGCCGTACTCCCCCGCGACTCGAATGCCCTGCGCGGTGGCCGGAAGGATCTCGGCAAGAGTTCGGGCAAGGGCGCCGAGCGTGGTCACCACCGCGAGTCGGCCAACCCGACCCAGTCCGAGACTCGGGTCGGAACCGGCCTGGATCGGGCGTGTGTCGAACAGGCCGAGTCGCTCGGCCAGGACCGCAGAGGTGCCTCGAGCGACGATGTCAGCGTTGGTGTGCGCGGCGATCAGAGACGCGCCACCTCGCAGCAGTCGACCGATCACAACGCCCTTGTAGCGATCCTCGGCAACACTCGTGACCCCGCGTAGAAGCAGCGGATGGTGCGTGAGCAGCAGCTGTGCGCCCACCGCAAGCGTCTCATCCACCGTGTCGAGCACGGCGTCGACCGCGAGGTGGATCGCACTCACCCCGGACGCCGGATCTCCCGCAATAAGACCAACCGCATCCCACGGCTCCGCACCCGATGGCGGCCAGAGCTCCGAGATCGCGGCATCCGCATCAGCGAGGGTGATCGGCATCCTCCCAGTGTAGGAGCGCGTCAATCGGCAGGAATCGTGGAGTGCGTCCGATCCGGCGTCGCGACCGAGACCGAGCCTGTGGTGGGAGCAGGCGCGGCGGTTATCACGGGGGCAGCGTGAGACGAACCGGCAGCGCCCGGAACCGACGTCTCCTGCCTGCGGATCGTCGAAATGCCCCCGGCGAGCGGAACCACGAGTCCGAGCACGAGCGCCACGAAGACGCCAGCGTTGCTCGACCCGAAGGGATCGCCGGGTGCGACTCCGATCGCCGTGAAGAAGAAACCCTGCCACTGGAGGCCGATCACGTTCGAGGTCACGAATCCGTAGCCGATCACGCTGACCACGACCAAGGCGATTAGGTTCAGCCAGCGCACCTGCGGATAGATGCCGCCGGCTGCGAGCAACGAGGGAGTGTGGAACCGACGCGTGCGGATCATCATCTCCGCCGCAAAGATGCCAGCCCATGCGGCTACCGGAACGGCGATGGTGATAATCAGGCTTCGCACGACGGTCGAGAAGTCGGGAACGAGGAACAGGAGGGCGCCAGCGGCAGCCAGCACCAGGAGAGCGCTGACGAGAGTGCTCATGTCGCGACGCATCCGGACGCCGAGCGCTTGCAGGGCAAAACCGCCCGAGTAGATGGTGAGAACGGCGCCAGAGAGCAGACCGAGCGACGCCGCGGCAAGCAACGGCGCCGGATACCAGAGCGGCAGCAACGACGCGATGGCCGCGAGTGGGTTGGTCTGTAATCCCGC
>JAYTXO010000005.1:0-2018 GCA_043742905.1 Microbacteriaceae bacterium
CTTGTTATGCGCAGCTGGTACGCGCAGACATCTTGGCGATACAATTCCTGCCATCTTGAGTGCGCATGAACTCTGAGTCCATTTGGGGGTGCCATATGCCGCGCACCCTTGTGGCCGTGCAGGAGGTGCCGCGTGCCTTCAGAAGGTGTGCGATCCTTAGTTGGAAATTGAAGCGGCTCCAACCGCTGTGGTCTGATGGTGTTGCGAGACATCCATCACACACAGACGAAAGGAGCCGTCGATGGGCAGTTTCATTCGCAAGGTGCGGAAGCGCAAGCGGTGTTTGGGCGAGGTGCGGACGGTGTCGCCTGCCGAGTACCAGGGACTGGAGCTGAACGCCAAGGTGGAGCTGATTCGAAGCCTGATTCCGCTGGGGCTGATGCACGTCCAGATGCTGCTCGAGGAAGAGGTCGAGGCGCTGGCGGGACCGCGCTACGCGCGCGCCGGCGGCACGGCCGGCACTCGCCACGGGAGCAACCCGGGCACGGTGATGCTGGACGGCCAGCGGGTGCCGATCCGGGTGCCGCGGGTGCGCAGCGAGCAGGCGGAGATCCCGCTGCGGAGCTATCCGGCGCTGCACGGCACGGGCGCGGCGGACGAGGCGTTGCTGCGGCGCGTGCTGTACGGCATCTCGTGCCGCAACTACGAGACTGCCGCGCGGGCGATTCCGGGCGCGATCGGGCTGTCGAGCTCGACGGTCTCGCGCTCCTTCGTGACGGCGAGTGCGGCGAAGCTGAAGGAGTTCCAGGAGCGCGACCTGTCGGGCGAGTCGTACGTGGCGCTGTTCCTGGACGGCAAGAGCTTCGCGGACGCGCTGCTGGTGATCGCGCTGGGCGTGACGGCCGACGGCCGCAAGCGGTTCCTCGGCTTCGTCGAGACCGACACCGAGAACGACAGGGTGCTCGCCCCCTTCCTGCGCACGCTGGTCGAGCGCGGCCTCGACTTCTCGCAGGGGCTGCTGGTGGTGATCGACGGCGGCAAGGGACTGCGCTCGGCGGTGCGCTCGGTGTTCCAAAAGAAGGCGCTGGTCCAGCGCTGCATGTGGCACAAGCGCGAGAACGTGGTCAGCCATCTGGCGAAGAGCGAGCAGGCGAGCTGGCGGGGGCGGCTGCAGCACGCGTACGACCGGCCGACCTACGCGGAGGCCAAGGCCGCGCTGACGAAGCTGCACGCGGAACTCGAGGATCGCAATCAGTCGGCGGCGGCGAGCCTCGCCGAAGGTCTTGAGGAGACGCTCACCCTGCATCGGCTTGGCATCTACGCGCTGCTGGGGGTGTCGTTCAAGACCACCAACTGCATCGAGTCGGCGAACGCGCTGGTCGAGGAGCGCTGCGCCAAGGTCGACGCGTGGAAGACCTCGAATCAGCGGCACCGCTGGCTGGCGGCCGCCCTGCTCGACATCGAGCCGCGGCTGCGGCGCGTCAAGGGGCATCGCCATCTCCCGGCGTTGACCAGCGCGTTGCGCCGTGCGTTGAATATCAAGGAGCAGTTGAACCAAGCGGAAGAGGCTGCGTGATCAGATGAGCCGTGGATATTTCCAACTAGAAAAGGGCTTGACTCGGAAGATGAGCACCGCACCGCTCCCCTCGAAGACCTGGTTGCAGGCGCGGAACATCTCCTGGTTGCGGTGCATGTGCTCCGCGCCTTCCTCCCGGCGGTACACCGGCACGGCCCCGACCAGCCTCAGCACGAAGCCGAGCGGCCACGGGCTGAAGAGCCCGCTGTAGGCGACGAAGTGCAGCCGTCTCGGGATCACGGCGCCCAGCACGAGAACATCCGTGAGGGAGGCGGGATGGTTCGCAACGATCAGCAGCGGCCCCGAGCGCGGAATGCGCTCCGGGTGCCGCAGGTCGATCTCGGGGTAGTAGGACCGCGCCGCGGAGCCGAGTATCAATCGCATTGCGTGGTACACACCCACCCCGACCGCTCGGGCGACCGGGTTCATGATTACCAATACTACACCACGTCCGGAACCTGCTCGACTTCGCGGCGGGCGAGCCGCCGGCTGCGGAACATGC
>JAYTXO010000006.1:0-9122 GCA_043742905.1 Microbacteriaceae bacterium
AGCAAGCTCGAGACCAGCGCGCAGCTCGCCCGCATCGCGGGGCCGGCCGCGGCGGGTGGCCTCCTGGCGATCCTCGCCGCACCCCTGCTGCTCGGCGTCACCGCGCTGACCTATTTGTTCTCGTTCATCACCCTGAGCACGATCCGGGACACGGAGATCGCGAAGCTGGTGGAGGAACGCCGTCCCCTCGTGGTTGAGGTCAGGGAGGGCCTCGGCTGGGTCTTTCGACAGCCGCTCTTGGTGCGGGTGGTGCTGTGCACCGCCATCGCCAACCTGGGCAACACGATCGCCATGACGATGGTGCCCATCCTGGTGCTCCGCGAACTCAACTTCAGCCCCGCCGTCTACGGGCTGATTGGGTCAGCAGGCGCCGTCGGCGGGCTGCTCGGGGCGACATTCACGACGCGCATCCAGCGTTGGATCGGCGAAGGCCACGCCGTCCCGGCCGCTCAACTGGTCTGCGGTGCCGCGTTGTTCTTTACGCCGGCCGCCGCCCTGCTGGCGCCCGCAGCTCTGCCCCTGCTGATCATCGGCGAGTTCGCCTTCAGCTTCGGCGTGCTGGTCTACAACATCTCGCAGTTGACCTATCGCCAACGCATCTGCCCACCGGAGTTACTCGGACGGATGAACGCGTCGATCCGGTTCATCGTCTGGGGCGTCATGCCGGTGGGAGCGTTGCTCTCCGGCGTGCTCTCGATCTCGATCGGAGTCATTCCGACGATCGTCGTTGGCACCATTGTCAACCTCCTGGCCGGCATCCCCGTCGTCTTCTCGAGGCTGTGGAGGATGCGGACGCTGCCGAGTGTGGCGGCCGCCGAGCCTCCCACTTGGAAGACCGGGACTCCCGAGCCCTCCGAGTTCGAGCCGGGCGCCGGGCCCGAGGGTTCACGCCCGACCGAGCCGCTGAACTAGGCCGATCCAGCGGTCTGGGAGACACTGGGTCCCATGCCGGAACTCCCCGAGGTCCAGGCGCTCGTCACCGACCTGGGCGTGCGCCTGTCCGGTCGCGTGATCGACCGGCTCGACATCCTCGCGTTCCCGGCGCTGAAGACTTACGACCCTCCACTCACGGCCATACGCGGCGCGACCATCGGCGAGATCACCCGGCACGGCAAGTTCCTCGATCTCGCCGCCACCGCGCTCGGCGGTGAGCAACTGCACCTGCTGATCCACCTGGCGCGCGCCGGATGGCTGCGTTGGCGCACTGCCGCTCCCGCCCCGATGCTGCGCGGCCCGGGCAAAGGGCCGCTCGCCGCGCGGCTCGTTCTCGACGACGGATCGGGCATCGACATCACCGAGGCAGGGACGAAGAAAAGTCTGTCGATTTCGCTCGTCCGCAGTGCGGATGATGTGCCGGGTGTCGCGCGACTCGGTCCGGAGCCACTCGCTGTGTCCTTTACCGAGGGGGTGTTTCTCGACCTTCTGAAAAAAGAGGGACGCGCCCGGATCAAGGGCGTGCTTCGCAACCAGTCGACCATCGCCGGGATCGGCAACGCGTACTCGGACGAAATCCTGCACGCTGCGAAGATGTCGCCGTTTAAACCCGCCGACATGAGCCCGGATGACGCAGCGCGCCTCTACGCCGCCCTCCAGCAAACCCTTCGCAGCGCGGTCGAGCGGGCCGACGGAGTCGCGGCTAGCGAACTCAAAAGCGAGAAATGGAGCAACTTGCAGGTGCACGGTCGCACCGGGCTGCCCTGCCCGGTCTGCGGTGACACGGTGCGGCAGGTGATCTATTCCGACAGCACCTTTCAGTACTGCCCCACCTGCCAAACCGGCGGCAAGCCGCTTGCCGACCGGGTGCTGTCGCGGCTGCTGAAGTGAACTCCGTTGACCGCGCCGCGTCAAGCCCTGATTCGCCCTCGTGCTGCGGAGTACGTTGAACGCATGACCACCGCGAAGGCCGAGCCGAAGTCAAGCGTCAACGGGAAGGTCATCGGACTCGCGGTGGCGGGCGCGATCGGCGGCTTCCTCTTCGGCTTCGACTCCTCGGTCGTCAACGGCGCCGTTGACGCCGTGCGCAAGGACTTCGGACTCACCAGCACGCTCACCGGTCTCGCGGTCGCCAGCGCACTGCTCGGCTGCGCGGTGGGTGCTTACCTGGCCGGCCGGCTCGCCGATCGCTGGGGTCGAATCCCGGCCATGGTCACCGGCGCGATTCTGTTTTTCGTGAGCGCGATTGGCGCAGGCTTCGCCTTCGGCATCGCTGACCTCATCTTCTGGCGTGTCATCGGCGGTCTGGGCATCGGCATCGCCTCGGTGATCGCACCGGCATACATCGCCGAGATCTCGCCGAAACAGATCCGCGGCCGGCTTGGTTCGCTGCAGCAGCTCGCGATCACCCTCGGCATCTTCACGGCCCTATTGTCGGACGCCCTGCTCGCCCACATCGCGGGCGGCGCAACGGAGGCGCTCTGGTGGGGTTTGCCCGCCTGGCGCTGGATGTTCCTGGTCGGCTTCATCCCAGCCATCGTCTACGGCGCCATCTCGCTCACCCTGCCGGAGTCGCCGCGCTATTTGCTACTCAAAGGCAAGGACGTCGAGGCCCGCAAGATCTTCATCCAGCTGTGGGGAAACGAGGATGTCGACCGCGGCATCAAAGACCTGGAAGAGGGCATAAAGGTCGACAGCTTCGCCGAGCGGAAGGGGGCGCTGCGCGGCTCGGCGCTCGGTCTGAAGCCGATCGTCTGGATCGGCATCGCGCTCTCGGTATTCCAGCAGTTCGTGGGAATCAACGTCATCTTCTATTACTCGACAACCCTGTGGCGCGCGGTCGGCTTTACGGAGTCAGACTCGTTCACGATCTCGGTGATCACATCAGTCACCAACATCCTGGTAACTCTGATCGCGATCGCGCTCGTCGACCGGATCGGCCGCAAGCCCATCCTGCTGGTCGGCTCCACCGGGATGGCCGTTGCCCTCGGCGTGATGGCGCTGGCTTTCAGTCAGGCGCACAACGTGGCCGGATCACCCGTGCTGCCGGGCGCCTGGGGTCCTGTCGCACTCGTCGCGGCGAACGTCTTTGTGGTCGCTTTCGGCGCGTCGTGGGGCCCGGTGGTCTGGGTGCTGCTTGGCGAGATATTCCCGAACCGCATCCGAGCTCGTGCCCTCGGGGTCGCTGCCGCGGCCCAGTGGATCGCGAACTTCCTGATCACTATCACGTTCCCGCCGCTCGCCGCGGCCTCGCTCGTCGTGACCTACGGCGCGTACGCGATCTTCGCCGCACTGTCATTCTTCTTCGTGCTGCGCTTCGTGCCCGAGACGCGCGGCATCTCGCTCGAAGAGGCCGAGAGCCTGTTCGTCAAGAAACCAAAACAAAGGGCCTGACTCGCGACTGACTATTGCGCGCGGCCGAGGGGTCGCTAACGGGGCCATTGCATGGTTCTGAAGCCCCAAACGCGACCCTTCGCGACTGCGGGGCCGGATACCGCTTGCCTAAAGCTGCTCGGCGGCGTCGTCTTGGGCGTCGTCTTGGGCGATCACGCGAGGCTTCACGTACGGGTCCTCGTCGCCCGCGTACTGCGCCGTGGAGGCGAGAGCCGCCGCCGCACTGTCCCGCGTCTGCGCCTCGCGCAGCAGGGAGTCGATGATCGCGGCGTTCTCGGGGATCCCGTCCGGAATGAACTCGAGCGACGGGGTGAGCCGGGTGGTGATGTTCTTGCCGACCTCGGTCCGCAGCATCCCCGTCGCGGATTTCAGTGCGGCAGCCGTTGCGGCGCGCTCCTCGTCGGTGCCATAAACGGTATAGAAGATGCTCGCGTGCTGCAGGTCGCCAGTGACGCGCACATCGGTGATGGTCACGAAACCCATCCGCGGATCGCGCAGCCCCTTCTCGAGCCGACTAGCAATCACTTCGCGAATCAGGTCGCTCATCTTCGCCGGTCGATCAGATCCCGCCATTGCTTTCCTCTTTCATTGGGGATATCCGCGTCCCGCTTCGCAATGCAGAGCCGGAGCCCCGGCGTCACCGCCGAGGCTCCGGAACAAGGTCCTAGGGCCGGACCTTTTCTTTCATTTCAATTGTCTCGATCTCGTCACCGATCTGGATGTCGTTGAACTTGCCGAGCCCGATACCGGCCTCGAAGTCCGTCCGCACCTCGGTGACGTCGTCCTTGAAGCGACGCAAGGAATCGATGGCCAGGTTGTCCCCGACCACGACACCGTCACGGATGACACGCGCCTTGGCGTTGCGCGTGATCGTTCCGCTGCGCACGATGACACCGGCGATGTTGCCGGCCTTCGAACTGCGGAAGATCTCGCGGATCTCGGCGACACCCGACTGCACCTCTTCGAACTCGGGCTTGAGCATGCCCTTGAGCGAGTTCTCGATATCTTCGAGCGCGGCATAGATGACCGAGTAAAAGCGCACGTCGATGCCCTCGCGAGCTGCCCGCTCACGCGCCTTGACGTCGGGCCGAACGTTGAACCCGATGACGATCGCGTTGTCGATCGTCGCCAGGTCGATATCCGACTCGGTGACCGCACCGACACCGCGGTGCAGGATGCGCAACTGAACGCTGTCGTCGACCTCGATCTTGAGCAGCGCCTCTTCGAGCGCTTCGACGGCGCCGGAGACGTCACCCTTGATGATGAGGTTGAGCGAGTCGACCTTGCCCTCGGCGAGCACCCGGGTGAAGTCTTCGAGCGAGATGCGCTTGCGGGCCTTGGCCAGCAAAGCATTGCGCTGAACGGCTTCGCGCTTCTCGGCGATCTGCCGAGCCGTGCGGTCGTCATCGGTCACCAGGAAGGTGTCGCCGGCACGGGGCACGGAAGAGAGCCCCTGCACCTGAACCGGACGGGCCGGGTATGCCTCCTCGACGACGTCGCCGTTCTCGTCGTGCATCGCACGGACGCGACCATAGGCCGTTCCCGCAACGATTGGGTCGCCGACGCGCAACGTTCCGGACTGGATGAGCACCGTTGCCACGGCGCCGCGCCCCTTGTCGAGCTTGGCTTCGATCGCGATACCACGCGCGTCCTTGTTGGGATTCGCGCGGAGGTCGAGGCCGGCATCCGCGGTGATGAGGACGGCATCGAGAAGCTCGGCGATGCCCAGATTCTGCAGGGCGGACACATCACGGAAGATCGTGTCACCACCGAACTCCTCGGCCACCAGACCGAACTCGGTGAGCTGCTGGCGCACCTTGGCGGGGTTGGCCCCCACCTTGTCGATCTTGTTGACCGCGACCACGATCGGAACGCCTGCGGCCTGCGCGTGGTTCAGCGCCTCCACCGTCTGCGGCATGATTCCATCGTCGGCGGCGACCACCAGGATCGCGATGTCGGTCACCTGCGCACCGCGCGCACGCATAGCGGTGAACGCCTCGTGACCCGGGGTGTCGATGAAGGTGATGGCGCGCTCAATGCCCTCGTGCTCGGTCCAGACCTGGTACGCACCGATGTGCTGCGTGATGCCGCCGGCCTCGCCCGCGACAACGTTCGCTTCGCGGATCGCGTCGAGCAGCTTGGTCTTACCGTGGTCCACGTGGCCCATGACGGTTACGACCGGGGGACGGATCTCCAGGTCTTCGTCGTCCTCGTCCGCGAGCTCTTGCTCGAGATCGATGTCGAAGCCATCGAGTAGCTCCTTGTCTTCGTCCTCGGGCGAGACGATCTGGATGTTGTAGCCGAGTTCCTCACCGAGGATGCCGAAGGTGGCATCATCCAGGGATTCGGTCGCGGTCGCCATCTCACCGAGGTGGAACAGCGCCGTCACCAGCGCGCCGGGCTGCACCGAGTACTTCGTGACCTGCTCGAGCTTGTCGGCCAGATCAGAGATAGATGCGCCGCGGCGCATGCGAATGATCGTAGAGCCGTCGCCGCGCGGGATCGCGACGCCGCCGAGCGACGGAGCATCCCGCATCTCGAACTCTGCGCGCTTCGTGCGCTTCGACTTGCGGGCGCGGCTCTTGCCACCACCGCGACCGAAGGCACCAGCTGTACCACCGCCGGGTCCACGACCGCGACCGCCGCCACCACCAGGACGACCGGCAAAGCCGCCTGTGGTGGTGCCGGGAGCGCCACCGGGACGCTGGAAGCCGCCACCTGCGCCGCCGGGACGGCCGGGGCCGCCGGGACGCTGCTGGAACGGGGCACCGGGGCGACCCGTGCCGGGTCCACCGGGACGTGGAGCGCCTGGGCGAGGCGCACCGGGACGCGGGGCGGCTGGACGCGGGATACCACCGGCACCACCGCCCGGACGCGGCATGCCTTGCGAACCTGCGAATGGATTGTTGCCGGGACGCGGAGCGCCTGGACGCGACATACCCTGCGCGCTGGCGTAGGGGTTATTGCCGGGGCGAGGAGCCCCGGCACCGCCGGGAGCAGCCGGCGCGCTGGCTCCCCCGGGAGCCGAGGGTGCGCTGGGCGCGCTGGGCGCGGGAGCAGCGGACACGCTCGGCGCCGGCGTGCTCGGAGCCGACGCGTGGTGAGTCTCAGCGACCGGTGCCGGTGCGGGTGCCGGGCCAGGCCGCGCCGCCGCTGGGCGCGGAGCAGTTGCGGTGGCGGTTGCTGCCGGAGCGGCGCCGCCGACCGGGCCCTTGTGACCGTCAGCCTCGAGCGCCGCCTTGAGACGACGGGCGACCGGCGGAGCAATGCTGGAGGACGCGCTCTTGACGAACTCGCCCATTCCCTTGAGCTTCTCAAGGGCGATCTTGCTATCAATGCCGAGTTCGTTTGCGATCTCGTGCACGCGTGGGTTGGCCACAAATACTCCTGTCTGAGGTCCGCCCAGACAGGGCAGACATTAGTTGAGGGAGCTCATTTCGAGCTGCTCATTAGTTGTCACTCATTTGGTTTCCACAGTGCCGATCAGCCTTTTCTCGAGGTCTGTTGAAAGGTGTGATGCGTCAAGCGCCACGTTGCGAAGTGCTCGGCCGAAGGCCTTGCGCTGAAGCGCGATCATGACGCACGCGGAGGCAGGATGCACCCACGCGCCCCTCCCTGGAAGTCGCGCTGCGGCATCCACCACAACGCGTTCGTCGCGCGCAACCAGTCTCACGAGTGAGGAAGAAGAAGCACGCTGTCGGCAACCCAGGCAGGTTCTGACGGTCACTATGGTATCCCTTCCGTGACGTCCGAATGTGACTCGGTCAGTCTTCCATCACGGAATCGGGCTGGATGTCAATCCTGGCACCGGTCAGTTTGGCGGCCAGTCGCGCATTCTGCCCCTCTTTGCCAATGGCCAAGGAGAGCTGATAGTCAGGAACGAGCGCGCGCACGGCTCTCAGCGATTCGTCGACGACGAATGCGCTCGTGACTTTGGCGGGCGACAGCGCCGAGGCGACGAAGGTCGCGAGGTCATCCGACCAGTCGACGATGTCGATCTTCTCGTCGTGCAGTTCGGTTGTCACGGCACGCACGCGCTGGCCGAGCTCCCCGATGCAGGCACCCTTGGCGTTGATACCCGGCTGCGTGGCACGCACGGCCATCTTGGTGCGGTGGCCGGCCTCACGCGACAGGGCCACGATCTCGACCAGACCGCTCGCAATTTCCGGCACCTCGAGAGCGAATAACTTTCGGACGAGTCCTGGATGCGTGCGGCTCACGGTGATCGACGGGCCCTTGAGGCCCCTCGAGACGCTCGTGACATACACGCGGATACGTGAGCCATGAGAGTAGTCCTCGCCCGGAACCTGCTCCTCGGGCGGCAAGATCGCTTCGACGCTGCCGAGGTCGATGTGGATCATCCGGGGGTTGGGGCCCTGCTGGATGACGCCGGCCACGATGTCGCCCTCCCGCCCGCGAAACTCGCCGAGCACCTTGTCGTCGCCGATATCACGCAAACGCTGATTGATGACTTGCTTCGCGGCGAAGGCCGAAACGCGACCGAAATCGTCAGGGCTGTCGATGGACTCGCCGATCACCTCGCCGTCCTCGTCGAGTTCCGGCACGAACACCGAGACGTGCCCCGACTTGCGGTCGAGTTCGACGCGCGCGCCAGCCTCCGGCTCCTTGTCGGTGTGCTTCAGGTAGGCCGTCAAAATGGCCTGTTCGATGATGCCGACTAGCTCCTCGAACGGGATCTCGCGTTCGCGCTCCATAAGGCGCAGCATGCCCAGGTCGATGTCCACGTGTGGGCCTTCCAATATTGAGATAGAGAGTCCGGTCGATGCCGGACAACGGTATATCTTAGCCGCCTGGACGCGAGGGCGCGGTGCCGGGCACGCTACCCGTCACCGAGTGGTGCGACGATGTCGCCGAACAATGGGCCAGCCAACGTCAGCGGCCCGTACGCGAGGCACCTTCCCGACATGGCCGAGAGATCGAGGTAGCTTCGACTCGAAGTCATCCACGCGGCGATCATGCGTGAATGGCCGCCGATTGCGACCGAATGGCACCGCTTGTCGAAGGGGAGCCTGGTCGCCCCGGAGGGTGCGGCGCACGGCGAGCGTCTCCCAAAAGGCGCGTGGCGCGGCGAGCCTACGCTGCGGGGGTTTCCGGCGTGGCTGCAGGGGTTTCCGGCGTCACAGCGCTGGCGAGGACGACGTCCAGGGCGCTTGAAGCGTCCTCTTCGCTGAGGTCCTGCGCGAGCGCGAGCTCGGAGATGAGGATCTGGCGCGCCTTGGCCAGCATCCGCTTCTCGCCGGCGGAGACACCGTGGTCCTGATCGCGGCGCCACAGGTCGCGGACGACTTCGCTGACGCGGTAGACGCTGCCACTTGCCATCTTCTCCTGGTTGGCCTTATACCGACGGCTCCAGTTGCCCGGCTCCTCGACGAAGGGATCGCGCAGCACCTGGTGCACGGCCTTGACGCCCTCTCCATCGATCACGTCCCGCACCCCCACCAGCTCGACATTGTCGGTCGGCAGCATGATCGTCAGTTCGCTGGTGTGGACGTTGAGCGTCATCATCTCCTTCTCCACGCCGGCCACCGTGCGCTTCGAGAGCGCGATAATGGTCACGGCACCGTGGTGCGGGTAGACGAGGGTCTTGCCGACGGACAACTCCACGTTGCGTCCTGCCTTCTGGAAATGCGGCCCGTGCGCAGGCCGGCTGGGTGGTTCGGGGGTTTTTCGTGCCGCTGATCGGCGATCAGGCCTCAGCCGAGTCGGGCGATCAGATCTGCTGCAGGGACCTCGGTGCGATCCCCCGAGCGCCGGTCCCAAAGCTCTAGGATACC
>JAYTXO010000007.1:0-3011 GCA_043742905.1 Microbacteriaceae bacterium
GGTCTCGAGCGGGGCGGGGGTCGTGGCGGCGGGGGTCGTCGCTACGGGTGCCACCGCTGCTGGGGCAGGTGCGGCAGCCGCGTCGAGCACATCCTGCACATCGGCTGCATCCCGACTAAGGCGTTGCTACACGCCGGAGAGGTTGCCGACTTCACCAGGGATGCCGCCAAGTTCGGCGTCCAGGCTGACTTCCACGGCATCGATATCGCCGCGGTAACCGCCTATCGCGAGGGCATCATCGCGAGCAAGTACAGGGGTCTACAGGGGCTCCTCAAGGCCCGCGGTGTCACGACGATCGCCGGTACCGGTCACCTCAGTTCCGCCACGACTGTGCACATCGGCGACGACGTGATCATCGGCAAGAACGTGGTACTCGCCACCGGCTCTTACTCGCGGAGCCTCCCCGGCCTCGAGATCGGCGGCAGAGTGATCACTTCCGAGCAGGCCATCGCGCTCGACTACGTGCCGAAAAAGGTCGTTGTGCTCGGGGGCGGCGTCATTGGCGTCGAGTTCTCGAGCGTCTGGAGGAGCTTCGGCGCCGAGGTCCAGATCGTCGAGGCCCTGCCGCACCTGGTGCCAAACGAGGACGAGTCGGTCAGCAAGCAGTTCGAGCGTGCCTTCCGCAAGCGCGGCATCGGTTTCAGCCTGGGCGTGCGCTTCCAGAGCGTCACGCAGGACCAGAACGGCGTCGTGGTCACCCTGGAAGACGGCCAGACCTTCGACGGCGAGCTTCTGCTCGTCGCGGTTGGTCGCGGGCCGTCGACGGCGGGTCTGGGCTTCGAAGAGGTTGGCGTCACCATGGATCGTGGCTTCGTCATTACCGACGAGCGCCTGCAAACCAACATCCCTGGCCTGTACGCGGTCGGCGACATCGTCCCGGGCCTCCAGCTCGCGCAACGCGGCTTCAGCCAGGGCATCTTCGTCGCCGAGGAGATCGCCGGTCTCAACCCGGTGGTCGTTGAGGACGAGATGATCCCGAAGGTCACATATTCGGACCCCGAGGTCGCCTCGGTGGGCCTGAGCGAGGCGAAGGCCATCGAGAAGTTCGGTGCTGATGCCGTCATCACCTACGACTACAACCTCGCCGGAAACGGTAAGAGCCACATCCTCGAGACGGCTGGCTCGATCAAGGTCATCCGCCAGAAGGACGGGCCCGTGCTCGGCGTCCACATGATCGGCGCCCGCGTCGGAGAGCTCATCGGCGAAGCCCAGCTCGCGGTGAACTGGGAGGCGTACCCCGAGGACATCGCGCCGTTCATCCACGCGCACCCGACACAGAGCGAAGCTCTCGGCGAAGCGTTCCTGGCCCTGGCCGGGAAGCCGCTGCACGCCATCTGACAATCCCCCAATCCGCCCGCTCAGGCGCGGAACTAAGCTAGCCACGACACGGCGCACTAAGGAGCATCACTGATGAGCGAATCCGTCAGCCTTCCCGCACTCGGAGAGAGTGTGACCGAGGGCACGGTGACCCGTTGGCTCAAGAAGGTCGGGGACCGCGTCGAGGTGGACGAGCCGCTGCTCGAAGTCTCCACCGACAAAGTCGACACCGAGATTCCCTCTCCGGTCGCTGGCGTAATCGAGGCAATCCTCGTCCAGGAAGACGAGACTGTCGAGGTTGGAACGGCACTGGTAACCATCGACACTGGATCGGGATCTTCGGACTCTCCTGCTGCGGCACCCGCCACCGAGGCGCCCGCCGCTGAAGTCCCTGCCGCTGAAGCCTTCGCCGCACAGGCCCCGGCCGCCGAGAGTGCCCCTGAGTCGGTTGCTCGCCCGGAGTCCATCGTTGCAGTTGCCCTTGAACCTGACGCAGCCCCCGAGCCCGCAGCAGCGCAGGAGCCAGCACCCGCTGTTGAAGTACCCGTCGTTGAAGCACCCGCTGTTGAAGCACCCGTCGTTGAAGCACCGGCGCCCGAGACGGCCGAGGAGCCCACCCCGTCGACAGAAACACCCAGCTCCGTAGCGGAGGCCGCGACCACGACCACTGAGGCTCCTGCGGGCGTCAACGCCGGATACGTGACCCCCATCGTCCGCAAGCTCGCCAACGAGCGGGGTGTCAACCTCTCCAGTCTGGTCGGAACGGGAGTCGGTGGCCGCATCCGCAAGCAGGATGTGCTCGACGCGGCTGCCGCACCTGCCCCAGCAGCGGTGGCACCCGTAGCGACGACCCCCGCCGCCACGACCCCCGCCCCGCTCGAGACCTCGCCCCTGCGTGGCACGACGGTCCCGATGTCGCGTCTGCGCAAGGTCGTCGCCGAACGCGCCGTTATCTCGATGCAGACCATGGCCCAGCTCACCACAGTCGTGGAGATCGACGTCACGAAAATCGCGGTATATCGCGACCAGGTCAAGGCGGCGTTCGTCGAGAAGACTGGTATGAAGCTGAACTTCCTGCCGTTTTTCACCCTTGCGGCGGCGGAGGCTCTTCGCGCCTTCCCGATCATTAACGCGACGATCGACGGCGACACCATCGTTTACCCGGACCACGAGAACATCAGCATCGCGGTCGACACCGAGCGCGGTCTCCTCACCCCCGTGATCCGAAACGCCGGCGACCTCGATCTGGCGGGGATCGCGCACCAGATTGCGGACCTCGCCGAGCGGACTCGAGAAAACAGGCTGAAGCCCGATGAGCTAGCGGGGGGCACCTTTACGGTGACGAACACCGGATCGCGCGGCGCACTCTTCGACACACCCGTCGTGTTCCTGCCGCAAGTCGCGATCTTAGGCACCGGAATCGTGAGCAAGAAGCCGGTCGTCGTCAGCGACTCGGGTTCCGACGCGATCGCGATCCGCTCCACGGTCTACTTCGCCCTGTCGTACGACCACCGGATCGTCGACGGCGCCGACGCTGCCCGATTCCTCGGTGCGGTCAAGGCCCGCCTCGAAGGCGGGGACTTCTCGAGCAAGCTCGGCATCTAGCCGACACTTGGCCGCCGCCTTTCGGCCCGACGACCACGTCGCGGATCCGCCATCCCGCCTCTCCCTTCACCAAAAGGACTGATGGGGGT
>JAYTXO010000008.1:0-7912 GCA_043742905.1 Microbacteriaceae bacterium
ACGCTCGAGTTCGCCGACTTCACCATCGAGGTGTGCGATGGGCTGCCGTCGTACGTCGAGGACCGTACTGTGACGAGCCCGGACTACTGCCCGTGGTCCGCCAAGGTCATCAAAATCGACCGCTAGCCGCCCGCTCGGCGCCCGTGTCGGTGGCGTTTTCAGTAGTGGATGCGGGAGCCGCGATGGCGATCGGCGCCGTCAGCGGCACATCCGGCTGATGGTCGAGCGGTTCGTGGGTGACGGAGGAGTACTGCTCCTCGGCCCAACGCTGCTGCTCGAGCACGACAGGGTCGACGGCGCTCTCTGCGTACTGCCAGCGGTCGAGGTCGGCGGTGAACAGCTTCTTGGCGCGGCTCGGCTTGTGCAGCCACTCCACGAGGCGGTCGCGGTATTCATCGAGTGTCTGCTCAGCCTGGTAGCTGTAGCTCACCGAATTGGTGCGCATCTCGCGCAGCTGGTGGGACGCCCAGTCGGCGGCTAGTCCTGCGCCCGAAATCGGCAGGAGGCGCACATTCACGTCGGCCTGACTGGCCAGCCGCTCGGCGTGCTCCTTGGAGGCGGGCACTTGTCCGTGCCAGGTGGCGGCGCCCTGCCCGGCAGCAACCAGCGCGGCCACGGCGGACGCACGTGTCTCGTGATCGCGTTGTGCGACCAGTCGTCGGGTCGCCCCGCGTCCAATCGCGGCACCGACGATTCCGGCGACGACGATGGCGACAAAGGGAATGATCGCGGAGGTGATGATGTGCTGCCCCGCGGCAGACCCGATCCAGTCTTGAATGTCGTTCAACCACTGCATGGCCGCACCCTACGCCGAGGGGTTTCGGATTGCGGAGCATTCGGCGCGCGTCGCCCAAAGTATTTCAACGGATCAAACCGATCGACGGTCTAACGCAGTGCGTCGATCGCCTCGTCAGCGTTCCAAAATTCGCCGATTACGAGATAGCCCTGCGCGCGCGGGCGCAGTCGCTTGCTGCGAAATTTCTTGCCATCGCCCTCGCTCTCGCTCTCGGTCGGGCCGATGATCTCGACGTAGCCCAGCACGGTGCCGTCGGGGCGGGTGGCCCGCCAGAGCCGACCGTGCAGGGCGAGGATCGTGACGCCCGGGTGCGCGGCGCCAAGCGGGAGGGGAGCGCCGCGTTCGAGAAGTTCCATGACTCGAACGTATGTTCGACAACTGACATTTGAGGGATGGCGTCGAGATGAACAGCGCCGCTCGCGGCCCTATGGTTGTCGGATGACGGTGGGGGCCATCCGCAGAATCGGAACCGTCGTGGCCGTTCTCGCCGCCGCGACGGTGCTGGTGGCAAGCGCGCAGGAGGCGGCTCAGGCCGCGAATCCTCCGGTCGGGAGTTTCCCGGTCTGGTCCCAGCCCTCGGCGTCCACGTTCAGCGGCCAGCTCTCACCCGCCGCGGGCGGCGGCACGATCGCGGTGACAACCACCGCCTCGAACGCCCGGGTCGCTGACACCGGGCAGGCCGCGTTCCTTGGCGCACAGACCGGATTCGGTCAGAAGTTCGGCAGCTCGCGCTACCAGTCCTATCTGACAATAGGTCTTGCCCCGAGGGTCCCCCCGGCGAGCCATGGAGCCGACTCATTGACGACCGTCACACTCCCCCCGCTGCCCGTCGGCTGGGGCTTCGCCGTCGGCGACATCGACGCCGATCAGGTCTCGATCGACGCGAGCGGCCCCGGAGGAGCGCTCTCGGCAGCCGACCTCAACCCGCAGGACACCGGCGGCACGCCGATCCTTAATTACTGTTCCAACGCCGCGCCGAAGCCGTCGGGCTGCGGTGCCGGCACCACCTTCACCGACCACCCGTGGTGGTGTGCGACGCCCGGGGCTGCACCGTGTGCCACTGCCACCCTGCCGCGCACCGTGGTCGGCAACGGAGTCGACACCTCGGGGGCGTACGACTGGTTCGTGCCAACCGTCAGCGTCTCGACCCTGACTTTCACCTATCAGTGGCTTAGCGGCATCCCGACCTTCCAACTGTGGATCGTCGTGCCCAGCGCGGCCACTGTTGTGAGCGGACATCTGGATGTGCCCACCGGCGCACCGTCTCCGACACTCTCCATCGAGCACGGTGACGGGAGCCCAGTGCTCGACCTACTCGCGGCGCCCCTCCTAGTACCGGTTGCATCCGACGGCGGTTACACCTTTACGACCGAGGTGGGCGACTACCGCCTCCAGCTCGACCCGCCCGCGGGGTATCAAGCGGCGGGCACCAGCACCGTCGCCTTCACGGCATCCGGCGACGCGATCTCGCTGCCCACCCTGTCGTTGGCGGCAGTTTTGCCCGCGACGGGAACGGATGCCGCTCCGCTGTTCGCGGCGGCCGCCAGCCTGCTCCTACTGGGTGTCGGGCTCATTGCTGGGCTGCTGCTGCTCCGCCGTTCCCGGAGGCGCCGTCGGGCGTGAATGCCAGGTCGGCATCCACCACCTTGCCCGCTCGCGCTGTCTGGGCCAGCACGATACCCACGAGCACGACGGCAGCGCCCAGAAGCTGAATCGGCTGGAGCTCTTCGCCGAGCCACAGCCACGCCACGAGGAATGCGAGCAGCACCTCCGAGGATGCGACGATCCCGGCGGCGGTCGCCGGGAGGTACTTGAGCGCGGTGAAGGAGAGCACGAATGGCAGGAACGAGCCGAGCACGATCGCGGCGGCCAATGGCAGGATCAGCGGAACTTCGAGGTGCCCGTGCGAGCCGCCAATGTCGACCGGCTTCACGAAGATCGCCGGACTGAGTGTCCACCAGCCGCTGAAGATTGCCCAAAACGCAGCGGCGAAGAGGCCCGTCCAGAAGGCGACGGCGAGCGGCGAAGTCGCCGACACCGAGCGCTCACCCACGACGAAGTAGATGGTAAGTGTGACTGCGGCGCCGAGGGCGAAGATCACGCCAAGCAGGTCGAGCGAGCTCGCCCAGATTTGGGCGACGACAACGAGGCCAAGCAGGACGAGTCCGATCGCCACCCAGAGTCGCGCCTTGACCTTCTCCTTGAACACAAAGAGGCCGACCAGCGCGACGAACAGCACGCCGGTGTACTCGAGTAGGAGCGCGATTCCGACCGGGAGCCGACCGAGCGCCGCGCCGTAGAACGCCTGCAGCAGCGCGACGCCAGTGACGCCCAAGATCGCCATGACGAGCAGGGTGCGCCGCGGCATCCGGAACCCGCGCCGATCGGTAAGGAGCAGCACGACGCCCGCGAGTAGGCAGGTGCCCAGGGAACGGAACAGCGTCAGCTGCTGCGGGGCGAGTCCGCTCAGCACGAGCAACTTGGTGGTCGTGCCGTTGGCGCCGAACAGCAAGGCGCCGAGCAGCGAGTAGAGGTAGCCCACGAACTCGGTGACGAAGGCTGGGGTCAGCCGAGGTCTGAGCCATCGACCGCGAACGGTTCGATGGCGGCGAGCTCGTCGGGGCTGAGCGGTGCTGAGTTGGCGGCGCCCAGGCTGCTCTCCAGCTGCGCGACGCTCGAGGCGCCGATCAGCGCTGACGTGACCTGGGGTTGACGCAGCACCCAGGTGAGCGCGAGCTGTGCCAGGGTCTGCCCGCGCTCCTGCGCGATCGCGTTGAGACCTCTCACGCGCTCGAGATAGGACGCGCTGATGTTTCTCTCGGTCATCCATCGGCCCTCGGCCGCGCGCGAATCGGACGGGATGCCGTCCAGGTAGCGGTCGGTCAGCATGCCCTGCGCGAGCGGCGAGAATACGATGCTGCCCGCACCGACCTCGTCGAGCACCGGGAAGAGTCCGTGCTCGATGTGGCGGTCGAACATGTTGTAACGCGGCTGGTGGATGAGCAGCGGGATGCCCTCGGCGGCCAAGGCGGCCGCCGCCGCCCGAGTCTGCTCGGGGTCATAGCTCGAGATCCCGGCGTAGAGCGCGCGGCCGGATTTCACGGCCGTCGCCAACGCCCCCATCGTCTCTTCGATCGGCGTCTCGGGGTCGGGGCGGTGGGAGTAGAAGATATCGACATAGTCGAGCCCCATTCGGGCCAGCGACTGGTCGAGCGAACTGAGCAGGTACTTACGCGAGCCGAAGTCGCCGTACGGGCCCGCCCACATGTCGTAGCCGGCCTTGCTCGAGATCACGAGCTCGTCGCGGTACGGGAGGAAGTCGTCGTGCAGGATCGTGCCGAAGTTGCGCTCGGCGGCGCCGTTCACCGGCCCGTAGTTGTTGGCAAGGTCGAAGTGTGTGACTCCGAGATCGAAGGCCCGACGCAGGATCGCGCGCTGCGTGTCGAGGGGGCGGTCGGATCCGAAGTTATTCCAGAGGCCGAGCGAGATCTCGGGAATACGCAGGCCGGAGCGACCGACGCGTGGGTAAGGCATCCGGCCGTCGTAGCGATCTTCGGACGGGACGTAGGGGGAGTCGACAACGAGCATGCATTGAGCCTAGGGCGATGGGCCTTGCGGTAGTCGGCTAATAGTATTAGCCTTACGGCTATGGCACCGAGCTTTTCAACTGATCTGCTGTACCTCGTGCGGCCCGCTGGTCGGCTCTCCTACTCGATCGCCGGCGCTGGCCCGCTGATCGTCGCCGTTCCGGGCATGGGGGACCTCCGGAGTTGCTACCGCGAACTCGCCGGTCCGCTGGTGGACGCGGGCTTCCGGGTCGCTCTGCTGGACCTGCGTGGCCACGGCGATTCCGACACGGAGTTCGTCGAGCACGGCGACGAGGCGACCGCCAGCGACATCCTGGCTCTGATCGACGAACTCGGGGGGCCGGCCGTCGTGATCGGTAACTCGATGGCTGGTTCGGCTGCACTTATTGCCGCGGCCGACCGTCCGGATGCCGTCGCCGGCCTGGTCCTGCTGAGCCCGTTCTTGCGCCAGTCGGGCGGCCGCGCATCGCTCGCCCTGAACCGGCTGATGTATGGCGCCCTCTTCGCCCGGCCCTGGGGCGCCCGATTCTGGACGAGCTACTATGCCAAGACCCTCAACCGCGGTGTGCAGCCGCTCCGGCTGGCCGAGCACATCGACGAGATCAGCGCGTCGATGGCGGACCCGGCCCGACTGGCCTCACTCCGTCACCTTGCGATTCAACTCGACCACTCGGCGGTGGAGCCGCGGGTGGCCTCAGTAATCGCGCCAACGCTGACAGTGATCGGCTCGGTCGACCCGGACTACAAGAACCCGGCAGCCGAACTCGCGTTCGCCGGCGAGACGCTCGGCGGCGAGACTCTGCTCGTCGACAACACCGCTCATTACCCGCACCTGGCTCGCCCTGAGGTTGTTACGCCGCGGGTACTGGGTTTCGTCGATGGCCTGCGCGATGGCTCAGGATGGCGGCCCCCCCGTGCCTAGAGCCGGACTCAGTCGGGCCGCGGTCACCGACATCGCGGTCGAACTCATCGACTCGCCCGGGGGATTCGCGAACCTCACCCTCGCGGCCGTCGCCGCACGCGCCGCGGTTGCGGTGCCGAGTCTGTACAAGCACGTTGGGTCGCTCGCTGAACTGCGGCGCGCGGTCGCGTTGGTCGGCCTGCAGGAGTTACTGCGTCGCAGCTCGGCGGTCACCGTCGGGGTGGCACGCGAGGAGGCCCTGCGGGCGCTGGGGCGCGAAATCCGTGCCTTCGCGCGCGAGCATCCGGGGCTGTACGCGGCGACGCAGGTGGCTCCCAATCTCGATGACCCGGCCGCGCTCGCCCTGGCGCAGACCGCAGCAGACACGGTCGCGGTGGTCGCCGCCGTTCTGCGCGGCTTCGGCCTCCCCGACACGCGAACCGTGGACGCTGTGCGGGCGACTCGTGCGTCGATCCACGGCTTCATCGAGCTAGAGGCGCATGGCGGTTTCGGCATGCCCGACGATGTCGATCGAAGCTTCGAGGCACTGCTCGATGTGCTCGTCGCGGGAGTAGCCTCTTGGTCAACGAAAGGAGCTCAATGATGAGCACCCAGATAGACAACTTCACGGCGGAAACCACGACTCAGCAGCGCTGGATCGCCTTCGGCGAATCCGGCGCGACCGGCACCGTCCTGCACACCAGCATTGGCTACGCCGTGCGGATGTTGAACGACGAAAGCGCGCGTGGCATCTACCCGACGTTGGAGGTCGCCAAGAGCGCACTGCACGCTGCGATGGCGCCGGGCTCGGCGTGGCCGGAGTTCCGCGAGCACTAACCCCTTCACACCCTCGACGGGCGTCGTCTTTCCACCACGGTGGGCGGGCGGCGCCCGCTGGCGTTTCTGGCCCTCGACGATGGGGCGATCGGATGTCGGGGCTGCGTTCCGGCACGAGTGCGACACCCGGCATCCGATCCATACCGACCTAAGGAGCAGCACATGACAGACACCCTCACCCTCACTGGCCTCGTCGCCACCACCCCGCGTCACCTCGTGACGGGCGAGGGGCTGCCGATCACTTCCTTCCGGCTGGCGAGCACGCAACGCCGCTACGACCGAGGTGCCGCCAAGTGGATCGACGGCGAAACTAACTGGTACACGGTGACCTGCTTTCGCCAACTCGCGATCAACGTCGTCGGTTCGATTGCGAAAGGGCAGCGGATCGTGGTCGCCGGCCGACTGCGTGTGCGGGACTGGGAGAGCGGCGATCGTGCGGGCACGACGGTAGAGATCGATGCGGATGCGTTGGGTCACGACCTCGCGTGGGGCTCTGCGGTGTTTACGCGCTCGGTCGCCGCGATGGTCGCCTCCGGTGCGGAGGCGCATGGTGTCGAGGCAAGTGGTTCGGAGGCAAGGGTCTCGGGTCAGCTGAGCGATCGCCCCGCCGTGCTCGACGACTCATCCGAGGCGGGCCTGAACGACAGCGATGCCGGGGCCTCAACTGAGTCGCCTGCACCTTTCGACGAGCTCGACACGGCCAGCTCGAAGCGCCCGCTTGAGGTCGCGGTGCCGTTCTGAGGGCTCAGAAATCGCGTATCTGGTTCTCAATGAGTTGCTTCGGCAACGTGATGCGAAGCCGGCGCAACTGCGCCACCCCATTCCTCCTGAGTAAGGGCCAACGGGGTGGGCGGTGCGCACGCGATCGCCGCAACACTGGGCGGTTGAGGTGGCGGTGAGCAAACTATTGACCCGAAATGCTGAGGCATCCCATGGGAGTGTTTGATACTCGTCGGGTTCCGCGCCTTACTGACAGAAGCAGTCCCCAGCGAGCGAGTCACCTTAGAATCGTGGCGACCGACGCTGCACTCCGCGGCCGGTTGAGGAGGATCATGCGCCGCGTCGGAACACTGCAACGCGCTGTTGTGCCGGTCGTCGTGCCGATAGTCGTGGCGGCCATTTCGGCGGTGGCTCTTGCTGGATGCGTCGCCTCGACCCCGAAGCCCTCGAAAACTGCAGCCCCCGCGACTGCGGCGCCGAGTGCCACAGCGAGTGCGCCCCCCACTATCGATCTCGCTGGTACCGCTGGCCAGAACCAGGCGTACTTCGACGTTGTGAACCAGAAGTTCATCGCCGCGGGGGGAGACCTGCGCGGACGCCCTTTCATCGACAACCTGGTGAAGGCCGACTTCCCGAAGGCGAATATGGAAGTCACGCCCGACCGCACCGCGGTGAACCTGGCGGCCGACAACATTCAGTTCTCGATCCGCTTCGGAACCACCTGCCTCATTGGGCAGTACGGCAACATCGGCTACGTCAGCGAAGTCACCAAGACACTCGGCACGAACCGCTGCCTGGTCGGCACCACGCGGCCGATCGACTGGTAGCACCTCCGTAGACTGACTCCATGGCTGAGTTCATTTATTCGATGGTGCGCGCCCGCAAGGCTGTTGGCGAGAAGCTCATTCTCGACGACGTGACCATGTCGTTCTACCCGGGCGCGAAGATCGGAATGGTCGGGCCGAACGGGGCCGGCAAGTCCACGATCCTCAAAATCATGGCAGGGCTCGACATTCCCAGCAACGGCGAAGCTCGGCTCAGCGCCGGGTACACCGTCGGCATCCTGATGCA
>JAYTXO010000009.1:0-1548 GCA_043742905.1 Microbacteriaceae bacterium
ATCCGTGGCTGCGAAACGCGGCGTCGAGGCGCTGTCGGTGGACCGCCTCCTCGCCGATCCGCGAATCGATGCGGTGCTCAACCTGACCATTCCGGCGGCCCACGTGGACATCGCACGAAGGGCGATCGCCGCCGGCAAACATGTTTACGGGGAGAAGCCGCTCGCGCTCTCGACAGCGGAGGCGACGCCTCTTCTCGAGTCCGCGGCGGCAGCGGGACTTCGTGTCGGTAGCGCGCCGGACACGGTGCTCGGCACCGGTATCCAGACCGCACGGTCGGTGCTCGACTCTGGCCGTATCGGAGCTCCCGTTGGTGCGTCCGTTCACTGGGTGGCCCCGGGACATGAGCTGTGGCATCCCGCACCCGCGTTCTATTACCAGAACGGCGGCGGGCCGCTTTTCGACATGGGGCCGTACTACCTGACGAGCCTCGTCTCCCTCTTCGGCCCGGTTGTGCGCGTATCGGGTGCTGTCGGTCGCTCCGACCGGGAGCGCACTATCGCAACCGGTCCGAACACCGGTACCGTCATCCCCATCGATGTCGACACACATGTGACGGCGCTCCTCGAGCACGCCAACGGTGTGATCTCGACCGTTACGATGAGCTTCGAAGTATGGGTCACTCGCTCGCCGCTCTTCGAGGTCTACGGCACCGAGGGCACGATCGCGGTGCCGGATCCAAACCGATTCGCAGAGGTGGTGAGCTTCGCGACGGCCACCGACCGGGAGTGGCAGGAGGTCGGCACTGAGGCCGGCTACGAGGACGCCGGGCGCGGGGTCGGACTCTCCGATATGGCGCGGGCGATTGAAACCAATCGGCCCCATCGGGCATCCGGCGAACTGGCTTTTCACGTGTTGGAGATCATGGAGTCGGTGATCCTTGCCGGACACACCCACACCGTCGTCGACCTGCGGAGCGGCGTGCACCGGCCCGAGCCGGTGACCCGCGGGAGCCTCCCGTTTTCGTGGTGAGCTAGGGCTCACGTTAAGGTCAAGTGGGGCGCCTGGTCGGTGTCTGAGAGAGGTCACAGAGAACTCGTGAGCGCGGTATCGGATGCGGGCCCAGCAAATCGTTCGACGCGCGGGAATAACCTCGACTCAATCCGACAGCACAACCTGTCGACGGTGCTCGGTCTCGTTCACCGTTTCGGGCCGATCTCGCGTTCCGACCTTACCCGGAGAACCGCCCTCAATCGGTCGACGATCGCGGCTCTCGTCGGTGAACTCGTCGAGCGGAGGCTCGTGATTGAAAGCGAGCCCGGTGCGAGCAACCGGGTCGGACGGCCGAGCCCCGTCGTCGGTGCCAACCCTGGCGTGGTGGCGATCGCCATAAATCCGGAAATCGACGCCGTGACGGTCGGACTCGTCGGACTCGACGGGATCGTGACGCGTCGCACGCGCTACGCCACAGCCGGGATACCCACCGCTGCGGAGGCGGTGACACTCGCCCGCGCCGCCATCGACGAGCTGCGACCGCAACTCGAGGTGAGTGTGCGCGTGATCGGAATCGGGGTCGCGATCCCGGGGCTGGTGCGGGAGGTGGACGGGCT
>JAYTXO010000010.1:0-3194 GCA_043742905.1 Microbacteriaceae bacterium
ACAAAGATCGGGAGCCAATCGGGGCAACCCCTTAGGCCGGGGTGGCCTGTCCTAACCCGGGGCGTCTCTCGACGTTTAGGGTCGCTGGCATGTTTCCGCGAAGGAGCCTCAGCTAACGAGCGGCACCTTTATGATTCAAACTATATATGCAGTGTCTGCGATCTGCAGACGAAAATGCAGGTGCCTCTCGTGAAGACGGGAGCGCTTGGATTCACTCTTCGCGGCCTGGCTTTCGAAGCCCGTCGACAGCGCCCCCGAGGGGGATTGTCACGATGAACGCCACTCCAACCGTGACGTCCCGCATCGGGAGTGCGGAGATGTGGCCGCCATGTGCCACCGCGATCTCTTGAGCGATGGCCAAGCCAAGTCCACTGCCCCCCTCGCCGTTTCGTCGGGAGCGGGCGCCATCGAGTCGGGTGAATCGATCGAAGACGCGCTGCCGATCTTCGGCTGGGATCGGGGGGCCGTCGTTGCTCATCGTGATCGCAGCACTTGCCCCCGACAACCCTCAAGGCGATTGAGACGTCGGTCCCCGCCTGCCGTGCGACGTTGTCTGAACGATGCGCACCGCCTCTGCGTTGCAGAGCTTCAAGCCGATGAAACTCACCGAGCACAACTTCATCCAGGTCGATCGGCACGACGGATTCACGCTGCCGCCCCTCAATCTGTCCGTGCAAGAAAAAGAAGATCCTCGACGAGGTTGGTCATTTGAACGGCCCGTGACTCCACCCGTTCAAGCGGATTTAGAGAATCACACGAAGAAGAAAACCACCACAACTCTCGTGGTGCTCGCCGGACTCGGCCTTGCTTCGGTCGGCGCGACTGCGGCGGTGGCGAACAGGAAGCTCAGCCCGCCCGGAGCGAGTAGGCGGGTAGACGCCGCACCCAGCAGTAAAAGTCCGCCTACGCGCGAGACTCATCAGCCGTTGGTATCGGCGTCAAACCGGGAGTCCAAGGGCTCAGCCATCTCGGCCTGCGTCAGTACGACGTCGCCGGCTCGAAGCCTGGTGCTGTTGCGGACGGGAATGTTGCTTCCAGAGCGGCTGATGAGACTGATCCAGTCGTCGTCGCCCGCCGATATCTCGGCGACGGTACGCCCGTCGGCCGGTGAACCGGGAGCCACCACATGGCGGTGGAGTCCGTCCGGCTCGTCGGCGAAGCGGATGTCGAGCGACCATGGACGAACCGGAAGCTCGTGGGTGGGAATCTGGAAGACCCGTGCGAACACCGGAACCAATCCGCCCTGCAGCAGCACCGATATCAGGACGACGATGAAGATGATCGCGTATAACCGATCCGCGTGCGCAACACCCGACCCGAGCACGAACAAACCGAGCAGGATCGGGACGGCACCCTTCAAGCCCGCCCAGAGGACGAAGACGCGTTCCCCGAGCCGCAGCCGGATTGGGATGATGAGCAGCCCGACCAGCACCGGCCGGATCACGAAGATCAGCAACCCCGCGATGGCGAGTCCGGTGAGCAGCACGTCGGGACGCAAAACGTCCTCGAGCTTGATGCTGAGGCCGAGCAGGATAAAGACGAAGATTTCGGCGAGGCTGGACATCCCCGAACTGAAGCGCTCGACTTCCCGCTTATACGGAGCCCGCACATCGCCGACGAGGATTCCAGCGATGAACGCGGCCAGGAAGCCCGAGCCGCCGAGCGCCGTCGCAACCGCGTACAGGAGCATTGCTGCGGCGACGGGGAAGATCGCAGTGAGGGCTTCGTCTGCAAGGCGGCTGTGACGGAGAATCCATGCCAAACCCAGGCCGCCGGCGACGCCGATCACCGCGCCGATCGCGAGTTGCAAGGCGAACTCGCCTACTCCGCTGCCGATCGCATCCCATCCGCGGCCGGTCACACTCAGCAGGGTGAGCATCAGCGCGATGCCGACCGGGTCGTTTGCGCCGGACTCCCCTTCGAGGATCGTTCCCGACCGCCCGGAGATCTCCCGCTGACCGAGCACGGAGAACACCACGGCCGGATCGGTCGGAGAAAGTGCCGCACCCAGCAGCAACGCCGTTTGCCATTCGAAACCGAAGAAAAAGTGTGCTGCCGCCGCGATCGCCGCCGCGGTCACGGCCGTCCCGGCGATGCCGATCCACGCGATCGGTCCGAGTGATCCCCGGAATCGCGACCAGCCGATGTGCATCCCGCCGTCGAACAGGATGAAGACCAGCGCGAGGCTGACAACGCGCTCGTCGACGAGTCGCGCGCTTTCCCCGAACGACGGCAGGAACAGCGCCGCGACCGCTGAGAGGATCAGGAACAGCGCGGGGCTGGGGATACGCAGCAGTCTCGCCAGCCGGTTCGAGAACACCGCGGCCACCAGCACCGCGGCGGCGATAAGAACAATCAGCGTGAATGTCGAATCGTGCATGGGCGCCTCTCCAGCCGCAGTAAAACGTAACTGCCGACCAGACTTCCCGGCGCTCCGCCCTTCAATCTACTCGCCGATCCGGGTGAACTGGCGGTCTCACCGACATGGCCAGAATCGGCTCCAGGCACGGCCCGGAGCACCACACAAGGAATCACGCAAGCCAGGAGGCGTAGGCCCGGCGATCGTCAGGTCACCTCGCAGTAACCGCATGGACGAGACAGATCGTTCGTCCACTTCTCATCGACGCGAATGCGAAGGTAGTGCGGAGCACCCGTCCCCCGCACCACAAGCGCAGGCGGAGGCGGAGGCGGACAAGAGTGGCGGTCCGTGCGGGTACGTGGGCATATTGCGGGGTTTCCTCCACGAGCAGAATCAAGGTTGTGCTCGCGACGAGGTCGTGGCGCTGGTGAATCGTTCGGGGATCGGGGATTGATTCGACGACCAATCGTTTGATGTTGCGGCTCCGAAACCCCTACTTGAGCCGAGGTTGAGTACGCGGCCTCTCAGCCCAGCGGCAAGGTGATACCCCCAACCATGGCCGTGCTCGAAAGGATTTCATCATCGTGGATAAATTCATCCAACCGCGCCGTCGCCGTCTTGGCCTCGCCGCGTCCGTCATTACCGGACTGGTCATTGCTTCAGTCTCGGTCGGCACCGCTGCATTAGCTTCAGGTTCGGGCTCGACCGTGCAACCGGTCTCGTCTGCTGTCACGCCAGCGTGGAGCAACGGACAGACTGTTTCGATCCAGTACCCGCAGAACTTCTTCTGCGACACGAGCGTGGCTTCATCCGCGTCAAGTGGTTGCGAGGTCGG
>JAYTXO010000011.1:0-2771 GCA_043742905.1 Microbacteriaceae bacterium
AACCGCCCCGCCAGACCGGGAATATTCGAGACGAAGCGATGGACCACCTGGTGCGTCTTCAACAGCACCACGTACTTCGTCGTATCGATCAGGGATTCGAGGAGCTCGACCCGGGCGACCAGCTCGCTGATGTCGTCCTCCGGGAGGGAGAACGAGGTTCCCTTCCACGTTGGCGCATAAAGAATGATCTGCCTGTCACCGATTGCGACACCCCCGTTCATAAGTCTCGCGCGGGTAGCAGCGACGCCCGTCGCATCCAGCAACTGGCGGTCGACTCGCGGATAGCCCTCTTCAATGACCCGGCCCCGGTAGATCTGGCCTAACAGGTGGGCCTTCTCATACAGGTGCTCGGTCATGAAGGGACTCGTCGAAAGCAGGAAGTCCGCCGAGAGAAAGTTGCGGATCACATTGGTGACGCGGGTCGCCGAGGCGTCGATGTCGTACCCCATTCGCTTGAGCGGGGTGCCATGCCAGGTGTTCAGATACTGCTGCCCCGAACGCTTGCCGAACTCGGGCGGAAATGTGGCGTTGTTGACCAGAAAACCGGCCGTGGCGAGCGCCCGGAAGTAGGCGAAGGATCCGGGCCGCACGAACCGCACTGAGCGCGACAATGTGAACTCGTGAACGGCGGCCGGATTCTCGCGCTTGCTCGCCAGGACCCAGACGTGGGTAAATCCAGCGAACTCCGGTTCGTCGAGCAGCGCTCGGAAGATCGCCTCCGGATTACAGAGCATGCCGTTGCCGGCGAAGGACTCGTAGAGCACCATCCTGGGGCGCACAGGCCGGCGTCGCCAGAACGCGTAGGCCTCGGTCTTCACGGCCCGGAGCACACGTTGAGTCAGGTTGGCAGTGCGACGCCGGACGGCGGAGAATCCGGGCACATCCGACATCCTGATCACCTCTTCACTATAAAGATCTGCCGCGCCTCCCGCGCGGCGTAGAAGACGATCAGATAGCCCGCCAGCGCATCCGTCCACCACCAGCCGAGGTATGCATCGAGCAGCACGGCCACGAGCACCGAGACGGCCAGTATCCCGTCGATGAACGTCACCCGCGCTTCCGTCGTCAGCACCGGATTGCCGAGCGCGCGACCGGTGCGATACTTTCCTGCCGCCAGCACGAACATGACCACTGCCGTGAGGGCAGTCCAGGCGATTGCCCCGACACCCGGATGGGCGTGATGCCGAGTGACCAGGGCAACGCTCGACTGCACGAACAGGTAAAGGGCCAGGGCCACAAAAGCGACGCCGATCAGGCGCAGAGCACGATGCTGGCGCTCATCGCCGGATCCCGACAACTCCCAGATCACGACGACACTCGCCCCGATCTCGATCAGGCTGTCCAGCCCGAATCCGGCGAGCGCGACGGATGACGCGCTGAGCGCGAGCACCGCGAGAACACCGACCCCCACGACGTTCCAGCCCAGTGTCGCGAACTCCAGGACGAAACCTCGACGGCGAAGGGGTCCATTGCCTCCCTCAGAGACGGACATTTCCAACCCCTATCACTCCCAATGCCACCAGCCAGGCAAAAATCGACGTGCTGACGAGGCTGAGCAGGATGTGGGTGCGTTCTCCGGCTACGGCTGACGGGGCTAAATCCCTTCGTCCCTGATCTCGTCGTCGCTGATCTCCTCGTCGCTGATCTCGCCAATGACTGACGAAGAAGGCGAACGCAAAGCCAAGCATCGTCAGGGTGATGACACGGGCGAGAGCGGAGAGTGGTTGCCCGACCACCAGTGCAGACACCTGGTGAAATGCGATTACTCCCCACGGCACGATACCGATCGCCGCGCCAAACCAGAGCGGAAGCATCCGCCCGCTCGTCGACTGCACAGATCGCTCCTGGAGCACACTGAACAGCGTCATTCCACTGGCGATTGCGTAGCTGAGCACGAGAGTTCCGATGTCGCTGATGCCGTTCAACTGGGCGACGAGGAATAGCGTGATCGACGAGCTGAAGACGAATTCGATCCACCGGGTCGTATGCCGGTTGGAGCGTACGCCTGAGGAATAGTGTGGGAAGACGGTCGGCAGTACAACGACGAGACGCGAAACCGCTACCAGCAGGGCGACCACGACCACGCCAGCTCCGATGTCGACCGAGAAGAGCACGGTGCGCTCCCGGCCGTCGGGCAACCCGAGGGTAATCGGCAGGACCACGTGCGCGGGAGTCAGGGCGAGGATGATCCCCAGCACGACCGCCTGCACGAAAAGCAGCACGCCGGCGAGGCCGGACAGTCGGCGGAGGCCGGCTCCCGTCACATCCTCCCCACCAGCGGGAACAGGGGAAATCGACGTTCCGTCATTCGCCATGAATGTGATGGTGCGCCGTCATTGGTTGCCCATTCGGCGACCGACACGTGACCGGCTGCTTCGACCCGCCGGCAGCCGACGCAAAAGAGCAGGGCGCCAACGCCTGAAATGGGTAGCACCGCGCCGAGGTCGGGTCAGTAGGCCGTTCGGACATGAGGCCACTTTAGTTCGCGTGCGCCGCCGGAATCCCTACGACTGGATGTTCTTGGTCGCGAATCGGCTGTAGGCCAGCGCGCCGAAGATCACGATGTAGCAGAGTTGCACGACGGCATTCGTGCCGAAAGAGGTCCAGTCGAGCGGCTGCCGAAGCAGATCCGCGAACCCGAGCCAGTAGTGGCTGAAGAGCCAGGGATGAAGCCAGGCGAGTTGGGGAAGGATGTCGAGAATCTGGGCGACGACGGATACCACGACCGTCGCGGCCATCGCTCCGACCGGCACGTCGGTGAGCGTCGAGAT
>JAYTXO010000012.1:0-10021 GCA_043742905.1 Microbacteriaceae bacterium
CCGGGGTGGGGTGCAGCAACGTGAGCGACACAACGGACCGAGGCGCAGTCGCCCGACAGGTCTTCTCCGGACTGCTTCCGTCCTCGAACGGACGCGATCTCTCCCAGCCGGACATTCCGTTCCGCTCCACGCGCCTGGGCAAGGGCGTGATGGCGACCATTCCGGTGGTGCTGGCCGGCGCGATGACCGTCGGCATGAACCTGACCGGACCGCTGGAGTCGGCATCCGCGGCCGCCAAGCACCGTCCTGCGAAGGCCAAGACCGAACTCGGAAAGTCGCTCCGCGAGATCATCACGACTGCCGTCCGGGCGACGTCTGTGGGTGCGCTCAAAACAGCTGCATCCGCTCCAGCCTCCTATCGGGTCACCGCAGGCGACACGGTGTCGTCGGTCGCCGGGCGCTACGGCCTCTCCACCGCGTCAGTGCTCGCGGCGAACGGGCTCAGTTGGAAGTCGCTGATCTTCCCGGGACAAGTGCTCAAGTTGGCCGCTCCGGTCGCGAGTACACCGGCTTCGATACCCCAGGTGGTGGCCGCAGCCGCAGGGTCCACTCGGTACACGATCCAAAAGGGCGACACGATGAGCAAGATCGCGGCACGATTCGGTGTCACGACCATTGCCGCCTTGACCGCGAACGGCCTGGGACGCTCCAGCATCATCTACAGCGGCCAAACGATCACCATCCCGGTTAGTGGTTCCGGCCTGGCGATCGAGACGGTGGCGTCGGTCACGCCGACGACTGCCGCCCCGGCGTCCGTGACGCCTGCTGCACCGGTGGCTTCCACGAACTACACGATCCGCTCCGGCGACACGATCTCCTCGATCGCCCGCAGCACCGGCATCGCGGTCTCTGAGATCCTCTCCGTGAACAGCCTGAGCGCCTCGGGCATCATCTACGCCGGTCGCGTCCTGCGGATCCCCGGCGCGGCCCCCGCTTCTGTGGCGGGAAGCTCAGCCACCCCGCTGACGGACGAAATGGCCGCCAATGCGCGGGTAATCATCCAGGTCGGCCGACGTCTCGGCGTGCCCGATCGCGGCGTTGTCGTCGCTCTTGCCGCCTCGGCCCAGGAATCGGGCCTGCGAAACATCAACTTCGGTGACCGCGATTCTGTCGGGATATTTCAGCAACGGCCGAGCGCCGGCTGGGGTGTCGATGCCCAGCTGCTCAAAGTCGAGTACGCCGCCCGGCTGTTCTACGGCGGCCCGAGCAACCCCAACAAGGGCAGGACACGCGGACTGCTCGACGTCGCCGGATGGCAGAACTTGACCGTCACCCAGGCCGCCCAGGCCGTGCAGATCTCGGCGTATCCCGACGCGTACGCCAAGTGGGAGACCAGCGCCTGGTCTTGGCTCGCGCAATATCACTAAGCGGCAAGCCTGAGCGGGCCTTCGCCGTGTGGCAGCCGACCGTTCATGACGCCCCTGCCTACACTCGAAAGGTGAGTGTCAGCGCGACGGACCCGATGATCGGCCGTCTCATCGACGGTCGGTACCAGGTGCGATCGCGAATCGCTCGCGGCGGCATGGCCACGGTCTATCTCGCCACCGATCTTCGCCTAGAGCGCCGAGTCGCTGTGAAGGTGATGCACAGCCACCTGGCCGATGACAGCCAGTTCAAGCAGCGCTTCATCCAGGAGGCCCGGTCCGCCGCGCGTCTAGCGCATCCCAACGTCGTCAATGTTTTCGACCAGGGCCAGGATGCTGACAGCGCCTATTTGGTCATGGAATACCTCCCGGGCATCACCCTCCGCGACCTGATGCAGGAATACGGATCGCTCACCAGCCAGCAGACGATCGACATCACCGAGGCGGTGCTCTCCGGGCTGGCGGCCGCGCACAAGGCGGGAATCGTTCACCGGGATCTGAAGCCCGAAAATGTGTTGCTTGCCGACGATGGCCGCATCAAGATCGGCGACTTCGGGCTGGCGCGGGCGGCATCCGCCAACACCGCGACCGGCGCCGCTCTGCTCGGCACGATCGCGTACCTCTCCCCCGAACTCGTCACCAGGGGTGTCGCCGACACCCGCAGCGACATCTACGCCGTGGGCATCATGATGTTCGAGATGCTCACTGGTGAGCAGCCGTTCAAGGGCGAGCAGCCGATGCAAATCGCCTACCAGCACGCCAACGACACGGTACCGGCCCCGAGCAGCAAGAACTCGAAGGTGCCCGCCGAGTTGGATGAGCTGGTCATGTGGGCAACCGCCCGCGAGCCGGACCACCGGCCGCGTGACGCCAAGGCCATGCTCGACCAGTTGCACGAGACGGAGTCGTTGCTGCGCACGGCCCTGCCGACCGGAGCGACCCCGACCCAGCGCACCATGGTGCTGCCTGCGGCCACCGAGCGCTTCACTGCCGTGCCCGCTCGGCAGAAGACCGGCGAGACACAGATCATCGGCGCACGGGCTCCCTCCTCGGTCGCACCCGTCTCCGACTCGACCGCCGCGCTCACGAAGGTGTCGCAGAAGCGGCGCGGCCGCGGGCTGGCGCTGTTCCTGGCGATTCTGCTGCTGGCCGCGGGAGCCGGTGTGGCCGGCTGGTACTTCGGCGCGGGCCCCGGCTCGCGGGTCATCATCCCGTCCTCGATCGTGAAGATGACGCCCGTCGACGCGACCACCGCGCTCACCAAGCTCGGCCTCAAGGTGAATCCGACGCCCGGTCAGGCCTTCTCGGTGGATGTTCCCGCCGGCACGGTCGCACAGACCGATCCGGCAATCGGGAAATCGGTCGCGAAAGGCGGAACGGTGCAACTGCTGGTCTCCCAGGGCGCGAAGCCGTGGGACCTGCCGACCTTCGCGGGACAGACCGAGAAGGACGCGGATGCGTTGATCTCGACCCACTGGACCGCCGGGACTCCGATCCACCAGTTCGACCCGAAGGTGCCGTCTGGCACTGTGATCGACGCCCTGGATGCGAAGAACGCAAGCCTGAACGGTGTCGCTCAGTACCCCGAGAAACAGCCGATCACGCTGGTGATCTCGGCGGGTCCGCTTCCCGGGGACCTGAGGGGCAAGAGTGTCGACGACGCGACCGCCGAGCTCAAGGCCATCGGACTGACTGTCTCGGGCACGGTCGACGTCTTCAGCCAGGACGTCAAGAAGGGTGCTGTGGTCGGCCTCGTGACCACGAAGGCGGATGGCAGCCCGCTGACCATCCGCACCGGCGACAAGGTGCAGTTGCAGCTCTCGAAGGGCCCGGAGCAGGTCGCGGTGCCCGATGTGGTGGGGCAGAACTGGGCCATGGCCAAGAAGGCGCTGACGGATGCCGGGTTCAAGGTGAGCTACGACAACCGAGTCGACGTGTTCCCGACCTTCTTCACCGTCAGTAAGACCAACCCTCCTGCGGGAACCACCGTAGATAAGGGCTCAACTATCAAGGTCAACTTCAACGGTTTTTAAGCCACGCGCCTCAGCGCGCGATCGTCAGCTCCTCGGCCACCAGGAACGCCAGCTCGAGCGACTGCATATGATTCAGGCGCGGATCGCAGAGCGACTCGTACTTAGTGGCCAACGTCGCTTCGTCGATCTGCTCCGAGCCGCCGAGGCACTCGGTGACGTCATCACCGGTCAACTCCACGTGGATCCCGCCGGGGTGCGTGCCCGCGGCCCGGTGGGACTCGAAGAAGCCGCGCACCTCATCCACGACGTCGTCGAAGCGACGCGTCTTGTAGCCGGTGGGCGTCGTCAGTCCGTTGCCGTGCATCGGATCGGTCACCCACAACGGCGTCGCGTCGAAGCTCTTGATGGCCTCGAGCAGTGGCGGCAGCGCATCCCGTACCTTGCCGGCACCCATGCGCGTGATGAACGTCAGACGACCGGGCTCGCGCGTCGGGTCGAGCTTATCGATCAGGCGTTCCATGTCGTGGATCGAGGTGGTCGGTCCAAGTTTGACGCCGATGGGGTTTCGGATGCGTGAGAAGTAGTCGACGTGGGCCTCGTCCATTCCGCGGGTACGCTCGCCGATCCACAGGAAGTGCGCGCTCGTGTTCACGGGTGTGCCGTTGCGGGAGTCGATGCGGGTCATCGGGCGCTCGTAGTCCATCAGCAGGCCCTCGTGGCTGGTGTAGAACTCGACGCGCTTGAGCTCGTCGAAGTCGGCACCCGCCGCCTCCATGAACTTCACGGCCCGATCGATCTCGGAGGCGAGGCTGGCGTAGCGCTGGTTGGCGGGGTTGGCGGCGAAGCCCCTGTTCCAGCTGTGCACCTGGCGAAGGTCGGCGAAGCCGCCCTGGGTGAACGCGCGGATAAGGTTCAGCGTCGATGCCGAGGTGTGGTAGCCGCGGATGAGTCGCTGCGGGTCGGCCTCACGGGACTCGGGGGTGAAGGGGAAGCCGTTCACGATGTCGCCGCGGTAAGCGGGAAGCGTGACATCACCCTGGGTCTCATAGTCGCTCGAACGCGGCTTGGCGAACTGGCCCGCCATGCGGCCCATCTTCACGATCGGCATCGAAGCGCCGTAGGTCAGCACCACCGCCATCTGCAACAGCGTCTTGAGCCGATTGCGGATCTGCTCGGCGGTGGCGCCGGCGAACGTCTCGGCGCAGTCTCCACCCTGGAGGAGGAACGCGTCGCCACGCGCGGCGCGGGCCAGACGATCGCGGAGGATGTCGACCTCACCCGCGAAGACCAGCGGCGGGAGCGTCGCGAGCTCGGCGGACGCGGCGGCGACAGCCGTGGCATCCGGCCAACGGGGCTGCTGCTTGATCGGCAGCTCTCGCCAATAGTCGAGACCGGCGACCACACTCGGATCGGCCTGCACGATGGTCTCTGACGCGTCTGACACGGTATTCCTCTTGTTCGGCGACGCGGATGCGTCAGCCCTTGAGCCTATAAGGGCCGCGCGGCCGACGCTGACCGGCGACGGGCCGCAGTGCCGATCGCCTGGAGCCGCTCCGCTCCGCTCCGTCAATTTTGCGAAATGCAGGAGTGGACGTGGCCAAGGTGACGGCTGGGACGATTCTGCAACATCCGCCTCATGCTTTCCTGCATTTCGGAACAGAAAAGCGCGAAGGCGCGGCCGGATTGGGAGGTGCGGACGGATGCTGAGCGGGCTACTTCTTCGCCGCGCGCGCATCGACCGCGCTCCGCGAGCGGCCCTTGACCGAGGAGGCGTAGACATCCACATACTCCTGGCCGCTCATCCGGGACAGCTCATACATGATCTCGTCGGTAATGGAGCGGAGCACGAAGCGATCACCCTCCATGCCGGCGAAGCGGCTGAAGTCGAGCGGCTCGCCGAACACAATGCCGACCCGGCCGACCTTGGGAAACTTGGAGCCGACCGGCATGATCTTCTCGCTGTCGACCATCGCGACAGGGATCACAACCGCTCCGGATTCGAGAATCATGCGCGCGACCCCGGTGCGACCGCGGTAGAGGCGGCCGTCGGGGCTGCGCGTGCCCTCCGGATAGATGCCCAACTGGCCACCAGCAGCCAGGTGCGCGAGTCCCGAGTTGAGCGAGGCCTCCGAGGCCTTGCCCCCTGAGCGATCGATGGGCATCTGATTGATCGCGAGGAAGAACCGCTTCATCAACCAGCCGATGAGACCGGTGCCAGTGAAGTACTCACTCTTGGCGAGAAAGCTTATCGACCGCCGAACGGCGAGCGGCAAAAACACCGAGTCAACAAAGGAGAGATGGTTGCTGGCGAAGATCACCGCGCCGCTCTGCGGCACGTTCTCGTCACCGCGTGACCACGGCCGGAAGACCGAGTTGGCGAACGGACCGATGATGAAGGTCTTCAGGAACCAGTACACGACGCGCGACCTCCCAGCGGCTTCAGAGTCTACCGGCGCTCGGCGTGCAGCCGGGCGAGGTCGGCCGCACCCACGACACCAGCGTCGTTGACAAGTTCCGCGACCGCGAAAGCAGGTTCCGGATGGAAGCCTCGCGCGGGCAAATGGGCGAAGAACGCCTCGCGGATCGGCTCGAGCAACAACTCGCCGGCGGCCGCCACTCCCCCGCCGAAGACGAACAACTGCGGGTCGAGTACGGCGCCGATGGATGCGGACGCCTGGCCGAGCCATAACCCGAGCTCTCGGAGGGCGGCGAGGGCACCGGGATCGCGATCCTCGAGGAGTGCGCCGACGATCGTCCCGTCAAGCTGGCCGGATACCCCACGGGCCGCCGCGAGATTGAGACCGATGCCGCCGGCATCCGCGATCTCGTTTGCGTAGCGCAGCAGCGAGCGTCCGGAGCCGTATTGCTCAATGCAGCCCCGCTGCCCGCAGCCGCACGGCAGTCCGCCCGGCACGACGCGCAGGTGTCCGATCTCGCCGGCTGCGCCAAAACCACCGCGCAACAGGTTGCCATCGACAATCACGGCACCCCCCACACCCGTGCCGATCGTCAGCATGGTCATGTCGGTGGCGCCGCGGCCAGCCCCGAAGCGATACTCGGCCCATCCGGCGGCGTTCGCGTCGTTGTCGATGGTGATATCTAGGCCGG
The DNA here is from genome assembly GCA_043742905.1 of Microbacteriaceae bacterium. Lineage (GTDB taxonomy): Bacteria > Actinomycetota > Actinomycetes > Actinomycetales > Microbacteriaceae > Lysinimonas. The sequence goes on from JAYTXO010000012.1 coordinate 6,446, forward strand.
GCAGCAGCTCGGAGAGGTGCTCTCGGAAGGGTTCGCCGCGCCAGTTAATATTGGGTGCGTAGTAAACGATCGACTGGGTGACATCCACGAATCCGGCCGCAGCGACGCCCGCCGCGATGACCTGTTCTCCTTCGCCGAGTTGCTGGACCAGTTCCACCACGTTGTCGAGGATCGCGACCGGATCTCCCGCGGGCGTCGGCCGTTTCAGCGTGCGGAGGATCTCGCCCGATTCGCTGACGAGGGCCCCGGCAATTTTGGTTCCGCCGATATCGATTCCGATGGCATGCACGGGTCTCGACTTTACCCAACCACGTAGGCTTACGGGTACGAACATCACCGGTACCGAAGGAGCTGCCGTGAACGAATATTTCACCCCTGCCGTCGTCCCTGCTGACCCCGAGGCCAACACCACCGACCTGCTGGTCGCCCGTTTGGCGGCCACGCCCGAAGCGCCTCTCTTCGCCCTTCCGACGGCTGACGGCGGCTGGACGGATGTCTCGACCGCCGAGTTCCACCGCCAGGTGGTCGCTTTGGCCAAGGGCCTCATCGCTGCGGGCATCCAGCCCGGCGAGAAGATCGGCTTCATGTGCAAGACCCGTTACGAGTGGACCCTGGTGGATTTCGCCACCTGGTTCGCTGGCGCCGTGTTGGTCCCGATCTACGAAACCTCCGCACCCGCGCAGCTGCAGTTCAACCTCGCCGACTCCGGCGCCACTGCCTTGATTGTGGAGAGCGCCGACTACTTCGCCAAGTTCGACGAGGTGCGGAGCGAGCTTCCCCTGGTCACCAAGGTGTGGCAACTGCAGTTCGGAGACCTCGACAAACTCGCCGCTGGCGGCACCGCCGTGACCGACGAGACCGTCGAGACGCGCAGATCTGCTGCGGTCGGCAAGGATCTCGCCACCATCATCTACACCTCGGGTTCCACCGGCCGCCCCAAGGGCTGCGTCCTCACGCACTCCAACTTCGTGGAACTGAGCCGCAATGCTGCAGTCGCGATGGGGCCGGTAGTCGAGCTCGGGTCATCCACTCTGCTGTTTATCACGACCGCGCATGTGTTCGCGCGCTTCATCTCGATCCTGTCCGTGCACACGGGTGTCAAGGTGGGCCATCAGGCCGACACCAAGCAGCTCGTGCCAGCGCTCGGCAGCTTCAAGCCGACGTTTTTGCTCGCGGTTCCCCGCGTCTTTGAGAAGGTCTACAACTCGGCGGAGGCGACCGCCGAGAGCGGCGGCAAGGGCAAGATCTTCCGGGCAGCGGCGAAGGTGGCCGTCGAGCACTCGAAAGCCCTCGATGCTGGAAACGTTCCGGTCGGGCTTGCCCTCAAGTTCGCGGTGTTCGACCGGCTGGTCTACTCGAAGCTCAAGAAGGTTATGGGCGGGCGGATCCGCTTCGCGGTGTCGGGATCGGCGCCGCTTGGTACCTTTCTCGGTCACTTCTTCCGCAGCCTCGACCTGAAGATCCTGGAAGGCTACGGACTCACCGAGACGACCGCCCCAGCGACTGTCAACCTCGTGTCCAAGTTCAAGATCGGTACCGTCGGCCCCGCGCTCCCGGGAGTTGGATTGAAGATCGCCGAGGACGGCGAGATCCTCGTCAAGGGCGTCGACGTGTTCGACGGCTACTGGAACAACCCCACCGCGACCGGCGAGGTCATGGACGGTGAATGGTTCCGCACCGGCGACATTGGTGCGCTCGACGAAGATGGCTACCTCACGGTCACTGGCCGCAAGAAGGAGATGATCGTGACAGCGGGCGGCAAGAACGTCGCGCCAGCCGGCCTCGAAGACCCAATCCGCTCGAACTCCCTCATCGGCCAGGTGGTCGTCGTGGGCGACCAGAAGCCGTTCATCGCCGCTCTTGTCACTCTCGATCCCGAGATGCTCCGGGTCTGGCTGAACAACAACGGGGAGGCCGCGGACATGTCGCTCGAGGACGCCGCCGTGAATCCGAAGGTTATCGCCGAGGTGCAGAAGGCCGTGGATGCTGCCAACGCACTCGTCTCGCGTGCCGAGTCGATCCGCAAGTTCGTCATTTTACCGACAGAGTTCACGGAAGCGAGCGGACACCTGACACCGAAGATGAGCATCAAGCGCGGGCCCATCTTGAAGGACTACGCCAGCAGTATCGAGGCTATGTACACGGGCGTGCCCGTCAGGAAAGGCGAGAGCCTGGTTCCCTGAGTTTGGTGCGGCGCCGTCAGTTTCGGAACCAATCGGCCGCCCGGATCTCACGCATCGCCGTCCGCTTGGTCTCCCGGTCGAGACCCTCGACGTAGAGGTTGCCGTCCAGGTGATCCGTCTCGTGCTGAAGCGCCTGGGCCATCAGACCATCCCCCTCTAGCTCGACTGGGTCGCCCGCGACATCCACTCCGGTGACGCGCGCGTACGGGTAGCGCAGGCGCGGAAAGTAGAACCCAGGCACCGAGAGACAACCCTCCTCGACGAGCTCTGGCTCGCCTGAGACCTCGAGCACGGGATTCAGCACGTAGCCAATCTCGCCGTCGATGTTGTAGCTGAAGGCACGCAACCCGACCCCGATCTGCGGGGCGGCCACCCCCGCTCGGCCAGGTTCGGTGACCGTGTCGACGAGATCTTCGACGAGCGCTGCAGTACGGAGGTCGCCGGGCGTCACCACGATCGGGTCGGCCTTCGATCGCAGCACGGGGTCACCGAAGAGGCGGATCTGACGTTCCGTCATCGCTCGCTATCCCTCTTCGGCACTACGCGTCTCGCCGGGTGGGAAGCCCGTCCATGATGAGGCCAGCGAGCGCCCGCGCAGCCTCCCGGGTGAACGGCTTCAGCGCCGAATACCGCACGACCGAGCCTGCAGCCAGCTCGGGGTCGTATGGAATCCGGACGATGTCGCGCACCCGCGAGCGGAAGTGCGCCTCGATCTCGCCCAGCTTCACCAGATTTGTTCCCTGGGTGGCGGTGTTGAGGGCGACGATCGCATTGCGCACGAGGTGCCCATAGTTGTTCGCCTCAAGCCAGGTAAGGGTCTCGGATGCGAGGCGCGCCTCGTCGACGCTGCCACCCGACACGATCACCACGGAATCCGCGCGTTGCAGCGTCGCGCGCATCACCGAGTGCACGATTCCGGTACCACAGTCGGTCAGAACGATCGAGTAGTAACGAGCCGCGACATCCGCGACGACGTTGTAGTCGTTCTCGTCGAAGGCCTCGGAGAGCAGCGGGTCGGTGTCCGAGGCGAGCACGTCGAGGCGTGTTACGTCGCGCGAGACGTGAGTCGACAGCTCGCTGAAGTCCCGGATGCTCGGCGCATGCGTCACGAGGTCGCGCACCGTGGAGCGTGTCTGCTTGTTGACGCGCTCCGACAGCGTGCCGCGGTCGGGATTGGCGTCGATTGCGATGACGCGATCGTCGCGGATGTCGGCCAGCGCCATACCGAGCAGGGTGGTGATCGTCGTCTTGCCCACGCCGCCCTTGCGGGTGAGAACTGGGACAAAACGCGTTCCGCCCTCGAGCCTCTTCTGAATGCGCACATCGAGCGCCTTGCGCTCGCGCACCTTCGCCGAGTCGCCGAGGTTGATCAGGTGAAAGCTGCCGTCGTACA
>JAYTXO010000013.1:0-2626 GCA_043742905.1 Microbacteriaceae bacterium
GACGCAACCGGGTTGTTCCAGCGCTTCGCCGAGCTGATGGAGGCCTGAGATGCCTCGCCGCGACGACCTCAAGCACGTGCTGGTGATCGGCTCGGGACCGATCCTCATCGGGCAGGCAGCGGAATTCGACTACTCAGGCACGCAGGCCTGCCGGGTGCTGCGGGCCGAGGGGCTGCGGGTCACCCTGATCAACTCCAACCCGGCGACGATCATGACTGACCCGGAGTTCGCCGACGCGACCTACATCGAGCCGATCACCGCGGAATACGTCGAGAAGATCATCGCCAAGGAGCGGCCGGACGCCCTGCTGGCGACCCTCGGTGGCCAGACCGCCCTGAACGCCGCCATCGCCCTGCACGACGCGGGAGTGCTCGAGCGCTACGGCGTCGAGCTGATCGGCGCAGATGTCGAGGCGATCCAAAAAGGTGAGGACCGGCAGAAGTTCAAGGCAATTGTGGCCGAGATCGGCGCCGAGAGCGCGAGAAGCGCGGTCTGCCACACGATGGACGAGGTGCTCGCCGCGACCGCCGAGCTCGGCTACCCGGTCGTCGTCCGGCCGTCGTTCACGATGGGCGGCAGCGGTTCCGGGATCGCGTACGACGAGCTGGGATTGCGTCGGATCGCCGGGGGTGGGCTGCACGCGAGCCCCACCAGCGAGGTGCTGCTCGAGGAGTCGATCCTCGGCTGGAAGGAATACGAACTCGAGTTGATGCGTGACCGGCATGACAATGTCGTCGTCATCTGCTCGATCGAGAACCTCGACCCGATGGGGGTGCACACCGGCGACTCGGTGACGGTCGCACCGGCGATGACGCTGACCGACCGCGAGTACCAGCGGATGCGCGACATCGCCATCGACGTGATCCGCGCCGTCGGCGTCGACACCGGCGGGTGCAACATCCAGTTCGCCGTCGAGCCCGCGACAGGACGCATCGTGGTCATCGAGATGAATCCCCGGGTCTCCCGGTCCAGCGCCTTGGCGTCCAAGGCGACCGGCTTCCCGATCGCCAAGATCGCCGCCAAACTGGCGATCGGTTACACCCTTGACGAGATCCCCAACGACATCACCCGTGAGACACCGTCCGCCTTCGAACCCAGTCTCGACTACGTCGTGGTGAAGATCCCACGGTTCGCGTTCGAGAAATTCCCCGGAGCCGACCACGAGCTGACCACCACAATGAAGAGCGTCGGCGAGGCGATGGCTATCGGTCGGTCCTTCGTCGAGGCGCTGCAGAAGGCGATGCGGTCCTTGGAGCAGTCGCCGAGCGGTTTCTGGGTCACCGCCGATCCGCCGGGCAGCGCGCAGGATGCCCTGGAGCTCGCCCGCACCCCGCACGACGGTCGGCTGCACACCGTCGAGCGGGCGCTTCGCCTCGGGGCCACCCCGGAGCAGGTCGTCGAGGCGACCGCCATCGATCCGTGGTTCGTTGACCAGCTGCTGCAGCTCGTCGAGTTGCGAGTGTCGCTGGAGTCCGGCGAGTTGTCAGAACCCCTGCTGCGTAGGGCCAAGCGGATGGGCTGCAGCGACCGGCAGATCGCCGCGGTGCGCGGCGTCAGCGAGCAGCAGGTGCGTGCGCTGCGTCACCAGCTCGGGGTGCGACCGGTCTACAAGACCGTCGACACCTGCGCGGCTGAGTTCGCTGCCGAGACGCCCTATCACTACTCGTCGTACGACGCCGAGACCGAGGTCGCGCCGTCCGGCAAGCGCAAGGTGTTGATCCTCGGGAGCGGTCCCAACCGGATCGGCCAGGGCATCGAGTTCGACTACGCCTGCGTGCACGCCTCGTTCGCCCTGCATGACACCGGTTTCGAGACGGTGATGGTCAACTGCAATCCCGAGACGGTGTCGACCGACTACGACACGAGTGACCGCCTCTACTTCGAGCCGCTTACCGTCGAGGACGTCCTTGAGGTCGTCGCCGCCGAGACCGAGTCGGCGCGCGTCGGCGGCGGCGAACTCGTCGGCGTCGTCGTGCAGCTCGGCGGCCAGACCCCTCTGCGCCTCGCCCAGGAGCTCAAGGACTGCGGGGTGCCCATCGTCGGCACGACCCCCGAAGCGATCCACCTGGCTGAGGATCGCGGCGCCTTCGCAGCGGTGCTCGCCGCGGCCGGCCTGCCTGCCCCCAAGCACGGCACCGCCACGTCCTACGACGAGGCCCGGGCGATCGCCGATGTGGTCGGCTATCCGGTGCTGGTGCGGCCGTCCTACGTCCTCGGTGGGCGCGGCATGGAAATCGTCTACAGCGACCAGATGCTCATCGATTACGTCTCTCGGTCCACCCTGATCGGGCCGGACGCCCCGGTGCTCGTCGACCGCTTCCTCGAGGACGCGATCGAGATCGATGTCGACGCCCTGTACGACGGGGCGGAGCTCTACCTCGGCGGCGTGATGGAGCACATCGAGGAGGCGGGCATCCACTCCGGTGACTCGGCCTGTGCGCTGCCGCCGATCACCCTCGGCCGGACCGATCTCGAGCGGATCCGCAGCAGCACCGAGGCCATTGCGAGGGGCGTCGGGGTGTTGGGTCTGCTCAACGTGCAGTACGCCCTGAAGGACGACGTGCTCTACGTCCTGGAGGCCAATCCCCGCGCCAGCCGGACGATCCCGTTCGTCAGCAAGGCCACC
>JAYTXO010000014.1:0-35224 GCA_043742905.1 Microbacteriaceae bacterium
GCAACTGTTTGGGGCCAGTCAGGGTGCCACTGACCGACAGCTGCGTGCCATCGCTCGTCACCCCGCGGATCGTCAGTACATTGCGGTACTCGTTGCTCACGGCATCCGTGGTCAGTCGCACGGCAATGCCGCGCTGCTCGGCCATCAGGGGAGCGTTGACGTAGCTGACCTGCTCGCTCACCGTGTTCGAGAACAGGCCCTTCAGCGCCGCGAGGAGCAAAACGCTGACGTCGAACTCGACAATCTCTCCGCGGACCTCGATATCGATGCTGGCGAGCGGGGCTTCGGCGAGCCCGCCAAGCACCTGCCCGAGCTTCTCCATAAGCGGGATGCCCGGGCGCACCGTCGGGTCGATGACGCCGCCGGCCACGTTGACCGCGTCGGGCACCAGCTCGCCGTCGAGCGCGAGTCGGACGGACTTCGCAACCGAGACACCCGCCTTCTCCTGCGCCTCGTCCGTCGACGCACCGAGATGCGGCGTGACGACAATGTTCGACAGCCCGAGCAACTTCGAGTCGGGTGAGACAGGCTCGCTGACGAAGACATCGAGACCGGCTCCGGCGATTACGTTGCGGGCGAGAGCGTCGGCGAGGGCGTCCTCGTCGATCAGCCCGCCGCGAGCAACATTGACGATATACGCGGATTTCTTCATCTTGGCGAGCTGCGCCGTGCTGATCATGCCGGTGGTCTCCGGAGTCTTCGGCATGTGGATCGTGATGAAGTCGGCGGTCGCGAGCAATTCGTCGAGCGAGAGAAGCTGCACCCCCATCTGCTGCGCGCGTGCGATCGTCACGTAGGGGTCGTATGCCACCACGTTCATGCCGAAGGCCTGCAGTCGGGTCGTGATGAGTGCGCCAATCCGCCCCAGGCCGATGATGCCGACGGTCTTCTCGAACAGCTCGGTACCGGTGTACTTGGACCGCTTCCATTCGCCTGCCGCCAGCGAAGCGTTCGCGGCCGGGATGTGGCGCGCGATGCTGAGCAGGTGGCCGATGGTGAGTTCCGCGGCGCTCACGATATTGGAGGTTGGGGCATTCACCACCATGACGCCAGCCTCGGTGGCGGCCTTGATATCCACGTTGTCCAGGCCGACCCCGGCCCTGGCCACGACCCTCAGTGCGGGCGCCGCGGCGATAGCCTCGGCATCCACCTGGGTAGCGGAGCGGATCAGGACCGCGCTGGCGTCGGCGAGCGCAGACAGCAGCGCGTGCCGGTCGGTGCCATCGACGGTGCGCACGTCGAAGTCGGGACCGAGGGCCTCGACGGTTGCGGGCGAGAGTTCTTCGGCGATCAGGACAATCGGCTTGGCCACGAGAGCGTTCCTTCGGGGTCGGCGAGTGCATCTCAACGGAAGCGGATGCAGCGTCCCCGAGTTTAGTGCGTGCGACCATGGGGACATGACGCCGCTCGGAGTCGCCCAACTGGTCATCAGAATCCTGCTGGCTGGCGTGTTCCTCTTCATGGGCGCCAACCACTTCCTACCGAAGGCCCGCCGCGGCATGCGGGCGATGATCCCGCCAGCACTGCGGGGCCCCGGGATGCCCTCCCCCGCTTTCCTGGTGGCGTTCACGGGTGTTGCCGAACTGGCTGGGGCAGCGGGGCTGCTCGCGCCGTGGCCGACGTTGCGGCTGATCACCGGGATCGCTCTCGCGGTGTTCCTCGTGCTGGTGTTCCCCGCCAACGCATACGCGGCGGCACACCGCGACAAGTTCGGCGCGCTCGCGATCGCATTCTGGCCGCGGCTGATCGCGCAGCTCGCGCTGATCGCGCTAGTGCTGTTCGCGACGCTGCCGCTCTGAGAGGCCTGGTCCCGCCCGTCTGTCCGTCCGTCCGTCCGTGCACAACGTGAACAGATCAGGACGACACGCGCGATCGTCCCGCAGATCAGGAAGGCTCGCCGGGATGACGGTTGCGGCATCCTGATCGGCGCCCGAACGGGAGGAGGTTGGGCCCGAACGGGAGGCGGTTGGGCCCCACAGCGTGCCGAAGAAACAGTCGCTACTTCAGAGCGGGCTGCAGCGCCTGGGCCCACTGCACCACGCTCAGCGCCAGGGCATTGGTGGCGGCGAGACCGACGGCGAGAATCAGCGCGCGCGGGAAGAGCTCGCGGCCGCGGCCGAGCAGTACTGCCGCCAGGTAGAGAACGGCCGGAGCCGCAACGCCGATCACTAGCAGGTACCACGGCACCGAACCGCCGATACCGAGTTCGGCGTAATACCCCGGGAGGGCGATCAGGTTTGAGATGCCCTCGAACAGCGGATAGCCGTAGAGGACCGCGAAAATCACCCACAGAATGATCAGTACGACGGGCGAGATGCGTGGTGCGTCCTCGTTCTTGAGCTTCGTGGTGGTGGTGGCGTCGGCCTCAGTGGTGGCGTCGGCCTCAGTGGCGTCGCTCATCCGAGGAGCGCCAACAGGATCGGCCAGGGCACGAGCACCCCGACACCGAGGGCAAACCAGCCGGCCCGCACGTGGGTACGCGATTCCGATGTGATGGTGAGGACGGCGAGGAACCAGAGCGCGCCCGAGATGATCGCCACGAACTCGCCGAACTGCCGAGCCGCCTGCGAGAAGACGTCGTGAGCGGTTGAGCCGGTGATCTGAGCCGAGAGGATCCAACCCACCACGACCGCGAGAAACAGCACAGCAAAGAGCACAGTGACCGCGGTGCGGGCGAGGCTGCCCGGCGCCGCGAGTTCGGCATCCGGGTCATCGAGTTCGCCGTCATCGACGGGAGCTGCATTCACCCGGTTGCGCGTCAGCGGATCGATCCCACCGCGCAGATCGTCGCCAGCCCAGCTCAGGGCGTCGTCGTCGTCGTCTGGGTCGAGCGCGTCGACCTCGGGCTGATCGGATTCGCGAACCACTCAGCGGTCCAGTCGCAGTGTCTCTTTGCGCACAGTGAGTCCCCTGGCGATGACCGGGGCGAGGTACCGGGGGATTTTCGCGCCGACCGCAGTCGTGACGATGTCGGCGCCTTGCGCGCCCTCGCCGCCCTCGCGCACCCGGTAGCTCGGCTGCGCCTGCAACGCACCGATCAGCGCCTGGTCGACATCGGCGGAGACGAGCCGATGACCGCTCGCGTGCAGGAACTGGGCGACGACGACGCGCCCGATTTTTCCCTCGCCGAAGTGCACCGTTATCGTCTCCACCGTCTCATTCTGTCGCCTCCCGCTGTGACTTGACTACGGGCTCTTCTGCCGAGAAGTGGCCGCGATCGTTGTCGCGCCTCATGAGCGAAAGACCGCCTCTTCATCGCCCGTCAGGCGGCAGACCTGCCGGTGATGTTGACTCAAGGTATGGACCTGATCGATGTGCGCGAGATCCGGGTCGCTACCGACCGCAGCGACCTGGTGTTCGCCGAAGACGAGATTCCGCTCGGCGGCGGGACGTGGCTGTTCTCCGAGGAACAACCCGGACTCCGCGGCATGATCGATCTGACGGCAATGGGCTGGGAGCCGCTCGCCGAGCAGCCGGATGGCAGCCTCACCATCGCCGCGACGTGCACGCTGGCTGAGCTGCGGGCGCTTGATCGCCGCTCGGGTCGGGAGGCGCATCCGCTGTTCGCGGACGCGGTAGACGCCTTGCTCGGCTCATGGAAGATCCACCGCTTCGCGACGGTCGGCGGCAACATCTGCCTGGCGCTGCCCGCGGGCCCAATGACCTCACTCACGAGCGCGCTCGACGGCGTCGGCGTGATCTGGATGCCGGACGGCGGCGAGCGGCGCGTCCCCATCGTGGAGCTCGTGACGGGGGTACGGCAGACTGTGCTGACCCACGGCGAGGTGTTGCGATCGATCGAACTACCGGCGGAGGCACTGTCATCGCGGGTGACAGCCCGACGCATCTCGCTGGCCGAGCTGGGGCGATCGGGCGCCTTCGTGATCGCGCGCGTTGCCCTGGACGGCGAGTTCGTCGTCACCATCACAGCGGCGACCGAGCGACCGTACCAGCTGCGTTTCGCGGCTGCCCCTTCGGCAACTGCCCTCGCCGCCGCGATCGACGAAAGCGTCGAGCTCTGGTACGACGATCCGCACGGCGCGCCCGACTGGCGCCGGGCGATGAGCCTGCGGTTCGCCGAGGAATGCCGGGTCGAGCTGGAGGGTGCTCCGTGAGCATCCGATTCACGGCTGACGGCGAGCCGCACGAGGTAACCCCTCGACCAGGACAAGTGCTGCGCTCGCTATTGCGCGAAACCGGCCACATCGCGGTCAAGAAGGGCTGCGACGCGGGCGACTGCGGTGTCTGCTCGGTGCTCGTGGACGGGTCCGCGGTGCATTCCTGCATCTTCCCCGCGTATCGGCTCGACGGGCACGAGGTGACGACCGTTGCGGGGCTCGGCGACACGCGCGTCGACGGCACGGTCTCGCCGCATCCGGTGCAGACCGCCTTCGTTGAGGCCGCCGCGTTCCAGTGCGGCTTCTGTACGGCCGGCATGATTGTGACCGCGTCCACCTTCGACGCGGCCGATCTCGACGATCTGCCCCGGTTGCTGAAAGGCAACCTCTGCCGCTGCACTGGGTACCGCTCGATACATGACGCGCTTCGTGCGGTGCGCAACGTCGAGTACCCCGAAGCCGGACAGGCGGCCACCCGCTCCGTCCGCGCTCCAGCCGCGTGGCGCGTGGTCAGCGGGAGCGAGGAGTTCACACTCGACGGGCCCGTCAGCGAAACCGGAACCTCGGCCGTCCTGCACCTCGCGGTGCTCGGTAGCCCGCACGCCCACGCACGCATCTTGTCGATCGACACCCGCGCCGCGGAGGCGGCGCCCGGGGTGCGGCTGGTGCTCACGCACCGCGACTCCCCCGCGCTGGCCTTCTCGACCGGGCGTCACCAGGATCGGCTCGAGGACCCCGACGACACCCACGTGCTCGACGAGGTGCTGCGCTTCCGCGGCCAGCGGGTCGCGGCGGTCGTGGCCGACTCGCTCGCAGAAGCGCAGCGAGCGCTCGACGCCATCGTCGTCGAGTACGAGCTTCTGCCCGCCGTGTTCGACCCGGATGCTGCCCGCCAGCCGGGTGCGCCCCTCGTGCACCCCGAGCTCACCGCGGCCGCGCGCGCTGCGGCGCCGGAGCGCAACACCGTCGCCGAGGAGCACGGCGAGCGCGGCGATGTCACGGCCGCACTCGCCGGCTCCGCTGCGACCGTCAGCGGAACCTGGAGCACCGCGCGGGTCACCCCCGCCGCGCTCGAGGCTCACGCCGCACGCGGCTGGCTGGATCCGGAAGGCCGGCTCGTGATCCGGACCTCCAGCCAGGTGCCGTATCTCGTGCGCGACGAGATCGCCCGCATCTTCGAGCTCGAACAGCAGCGGGTGCGCGTCTTCGCCGCGCGAGTCGGCGGCGGCTTCGGCGGTAAGCAGGAGCTACTCACCGAAGACCTCGTGGCGCTCGCGGTGCTGAAGCTCGGCCGAGCGGTGGAGTACGAGTTCACGCGTGGCGACGAGTTCACGATCGCGCCGTTGCGGCATCCGATGACGGTTTCGGTGACGCTTGGCGCGACCAGCGACGGTCGACTCACCGCCATCACCGTCGACCAGTTGATGGACACCGGCGCATACGGCAACCACGGCATCGGCGTGATGTACCACTCGGTGCACGAGTCAGTCGCGGTCTACCGCTGCGCGAACGTGCGGGTAGACGCCCAGTCCGTCTATACGAACAACCCACCGGCCGGCGCCTTCCGCGGCTACGGGCTTGGTCAGGTCATCTTCGCCGTCGAGTCGGCAATGGATGAGCTGGCTCGCGAGCTCGGGATCAACCCGTTCGAGTTGCGTCGCCGTAACGTCGTGGTGCCCGGGGATCCGCTGCTGACCATCTACGAGGAGGAGGATGAGTCACTCGCCTATCGAGGCGCACACGGCGCCGGGCAGTGCCTCGATCTCGTCGAGGGCGCCTTGGCCGCGCCGGGAGGCCTCGACGCTCCTGTGGGTTGGAACGTCGGCACCGGGATGGCGCTGGCCATGATCGCAACCGTGCCGCCCCGCGGGCACTTCGCGGATGCCACGATCCGCGCGCTCGGGCCAGACGAAGTGGACGGCGTCCCGGACGGCGCGCTCTTCGAACTCCAGGTCGGCACGGCCGAGTTCGGCAACGGATCCACCACCGTGCACGCGCAGCTCGCCTCGCAGGTGCTTGGAACCACACCCGAGCGGATTCGGATCCGGCAGTCGGACACCGACATGGTCGGACACGACACGGGAGCGTATGGCTCGACCGGCACGGTGGTTGCGGGGATGGCGGTCTTCCGAGCGGCGACAACACTGGCGTCACAACTGGCGTCGGGTGGTGCGCGTGAGGCGCACGGCCACTCCGACGGGACGCCGCGATCGGTGGCCTTCAACGTGCACGGGGTGCGGGTTGCCGTGCGGCCCGAGACCGGCGAGGTGCTCATTCTGCGCAGCATCCAGGCGGCGGATGCCGGCACCGTGCTGAACCCGGAACAGTTGCGCGGGCAGGTCGAAGGCGGCACTGCCCAGGCGATCGGCAGCGCGCTTTACGAGGAGGTCGCGCTCGACGGTGAGGGTCGAGTCGGGTCGGTCGCATTCCGCAACTACCGGGTGCCGAAGTTCGGCGACGTGCCCCTCACCGAGGTGCTCTTCGCCGAGACGCACGACCCGCTCGGACCGCTCGGGGCGAAGTCGATGAGCGAGGCACCGTACAACCCGGTCGCCCCGGCTCTGGCGAATGCGATTCGGGATGCCATCGGCGTACGCCCGCGCGAGTTGCCAATGACGCGCGACCGCGTATGGCGGTTAGCCGCGACTCGGCTGGTTGAGTGACTCCGCAGGCGCGTAGCGAAACAGCGGCATCGGGCGGCTCATCTTGCTACACCGCTGCGCGGCTGCTCACTTAGTGGGTCCTGGCGTGGATCGCGCCGTCGAGCTCGTGCAACGGACGGCGGCTGGCGGCGGTGCGTTCGGCCAGCACCTCGGCGAGGATCGATACGGCCGTCTCCTCCGGCGTCGACCCGCCGAGGTCGAGGCCGATCGGCGAGTGCAAACGGGCGATCAGTTCCTCGCCGATTCCGAGAGTGTGCAGCGCCTCCACACGTCTTGTATGAGTGCGCCGCGAGCCCATCGCCCCCACGTAGCAGGCCGAGGACCGCAGCGCGACTGCAAGCGCTTCCGCGTCGAAACGGTCATCGTGGCTGAGCAGGCAGATCACCGCGCGCTCGTCGATCTCGGTGCGCTCCAGGTAGTCGGGCGGCCATTCGATCGCGAGGCGGGCACCCGGAAAACGCGCCTGCGTCGTGAAGAGCAGGCGCGGATCGCATACTGTCACCTCGTAGCCGAGCGCCTGGGCGGCGTTGCTGAGCGCGGTCGAGAACTCCATGGCGCCGACGATGATCATGCGAGCTGGAGCGGTTTGGGAGTCGAGGTAGAGGGCGTCGCAGAGCTCGGTGCGGTAGCCCTCCGCGGTCAGGCTGAGGCGGGCACTCTGGCCGGAGGCCGCGCGCCGCAGTTCGGCAATGGTGGGCCGAGTGGCCACGTCATCCGGCCGCAGCAGGGCCAGGTGGATACGCAGGAGCCCTCCGCAACTCAGGCCGACACCGAGGGCGGTTTCGTCGCTCACCCCGAACTCGACGGTGCGGGTGCGTCCGTCGTCGAGCACGCGCTCGGCGACCTCGACCGTCGCGCCTTCGACGCAGCCGCCGGCGATGCTTCCGATGACGGCCTCGCCGTCCCACGCCATCGAGGTGCCGAGGGTGCGCGGTGAGCTGCCGTCGATTCCGATGACGGTAGCGACGACAATCGGCCCGCCGGGCCGCTGGTCAGAACCGTCGAGCCGGGCGAGCAGGCGGGCAGCCAACTCGAGCACGACATCAGGGTGACACACGAACATGTCAGGATCGTTCCGTGTTGAAGATCTCGGGTGCGGTCTCGATCGTGGTGGATGCCTCGACCGACGGGCCAGGAGACCTCTGGCTCGACGGCGGATCGGTGGTCGCCCCCGCCCCGTATAGTCCGCACGAGACCCTTGAGGTGAGCGGTCACGTCATCACCCCCGGCCTGGTCAACGCCCACCACCACCTGCTGCAGAGCGCTTTCCGCACCCTGCCAGGTACCCGCGGCGTGCCGATGGCGGAGTGGCTGCCGGCGATGGCGTCGGCATACGTCCGGGTCGGCGTCGATCCGGAACTGGTGGCGATCTCAACGGGTGTCGGAGTCGCCGAGGGCCTGCTCAGCGGGGTGACAACGGTCGCCGACCACATGGTCAATTGGGCGGGCACGCCGCTCATCGACAGCGTCCGGATCGCAGTCTCGATCGCGGGCTCCGCGCGCTCGCTCGGCGGGCGGCTCGTCTTCGTCCGGGGGGCGGCTGGCGATGACCCCGAGATGGCGGCATCCTCGGCGGAGGCGATCGTCAACACGCTGCTGCCACGCACCCGCGGCGGGGTGAGCGACGACAAGATGCTGCAGCTCGCGGTCGGCCCGGCTGGCGTGCACAGCGACTCCCGCGAAGCATTCGAATTGCTCGGCGAAGTCGCGAGAAACCACGGGCTCCGCCGCCGCACGCAGGCGAACGAGCAAGTGGACGTCGCGATCGCACGGGAAAGGTACGGTCGCCGTCCACTCGATCTGCTTGAGGATTGGGGGTGGCTCGCCGACGATGTGACGATCGCCCACCTGGTCGCCGTGACCGACGACGAGATCGCTCGCCTGGCGCGTGCCGGCGTGACGGGCACCCATGCGCCCGGCTGCGATGTGCCGATGGGCTGGGGCGTCGCGCCGGTGGCCGCGCTTCGTGACGCTGGCGTCGTGCTCGGACTCGGCACCAGTGGCGGCGGGTCAAACGACGCGGGCCACCTGCTGGCGGATGCCCGGCTCGCCCTCCAGGTCTCGGGCCTCATCGGCCCGCAGCTATCCGCCCGCGAGGTGCTGGCTATGGCCACTGGCGGGTCAGCCGCCGGTCTCGGACGCGCCGAGCTCGGGCACCTGCGTGCCGGAGCCGCCGCTGACCTCTGCGTCTGGGACGTATCGGGCGTGGCCGACGCCGGCGTCGCCGACCCCGTCGCCGGACTGCTCTGGGCCGCGCCCGGCCGACGTCCGCGGCACGTGCTCGTCGGTGGCGAGTTCGTCGTGCGCGACTACGAGTTGGTCAATGCCGACGAGCGCGAGCTGGTGGCGCGGCTGGACGAACGGCTGGCGCGGACGCCGCTCCGCTGATCAAGTTCGTCGAGACTATCCACCCGAGGTCGGTCCCTCGCGGCAGAATGACCGCATGATCGAGCCTTTCACCATCGACATCCCGACCGCCGAGTTGGACGAGCTGCAGCGTCGCTTGCGCGCCACCCGCTGGCCAGACGACATCGGCGACGACTGGGAGCGCGGCACGAAACCGTCGGCGCTGCGCACCTTTGTGGACTACTGGGCCGAGGAGTTCGACTGGCGCCTGGTCGAGGCTCGACTCAACGAGTACGAGCAGGTGCTCGTCACCGTCGAGACCGAGATCGGCCCGACGCGGGTTCACGCGATGCTTGCGGGCGACACTGCTGCTCCCCCGCTTCTGCTGCTGCACGGCTGGCCCGACAGCTTCCTACGATTCGAGAAGTTAATCCCGCTGCTCGGCGATCGCTTCCGGCTCGTCATGCCAAGTATCCCGGGCTACGGTTTCAGCGACCGTCCGACGGCCCCCGGCGCCGGACCGGCGTGGGCCGCGGATCGCTTCGCCTCGCTGATGACGGAGCTGGGTCATCCGGTCTTCGGCGTGCACGGGGGCGACATCGGCGGCAACATCGCGGATCATCTGGCGGCGCGTCATCCGGGGCGGGTGTCCGCACTTCATCTGACAACTATCCCCACGATGCGGCTCGGGCTCGTTGCACCCCAGGATCAGACCCCCGAGGAGGTCGAGTACGCCGCGTGGTACGCCGGGTGGACCGTTTCCGAGGGCGCGTACGCATCGGAGATGCGCACCAAACCGCAGACCATCTCGGCGTCGCTGACTGACTCGCCGGCGGGGCTCGGCAGCTGGTTCCTCGAGAAGTACTACGCGTGGAGCGATGGTGGCGACCCTCTCGCGACCTTCGGACTCGAGGTGCTCGCCACCAATGCGACGCTCTATTGGGTGACCGGCACGGCTGCGTCGGCAGCCCGCTACTACAAGGAGACCAGGATGGCGGGGCCGGCTGGCCGGGTCACAGCACCGCTAGGGGTCGCGGTCTTCCCCGCTGACATCGCGGTGCCGCCGCGGACTTTCGCGGAGCGATTCTGGGACATCCGGCGGTGGACGGTCATGCCACGCGGTGGCCACTTCCCGGGATGGGAAGCGCCCGAGTTGCTGGCCGACGATCTCATCGCCTTCTTCGATCACGCCCGTTGATCGAGCCCGTCGAGATCCCCGTCAACCCTCCCCCGCGACGCACTCAGCGCAGGCAGGGCCGCGGGCCGTCCTCGATGAGGAAGATTCTCTTCGCGCGTCCCCAGCCCTGGACCTGCTTCTCCCGGGTGCTGCCGACAGACTTGATCGTGCAGGACTCGACCAGCGAAAGCACACACAGACGGTGTCGACACGCTCGACCGGCGGAGGGTCCTAGGGGCGCGGCGGCAGCGTGAAGCGGTCGATTTCCTTCAGGGCGGCGACCGCGAGCTCGATGCTCGAGTCGAAGCTGCGCTTTCCAGCCTCGGCATTGGCACCGGTGGGGTCGCCGATCACGCCACTCGGGCCGAAGTCGTCGCTGATCCAACCGAAAGAGACCGGCGTGGCGTTGAACCCGAGCTGCTCATAACCCGCCATGTACTCGGGCACGTTCCGCACGAAGAGCGACTCGTCGACGAGGTCGGGACGCAGGTGCATCACGGCCGAGGTCTCGGCGAATCCGCCGTGGATGCCCTGACCGAACTCGTCCGGTTCGCCATTCTTGCCCGAGCCCGCGACGATGCGCATCGCCGGCATGGTGAACGTCTGGAGTCCGAACATTCGCCGCAGCTGGCGATTCGCCACCTGGAGCAACGCGATGTTGCCACCGTGGCCGTTCATGAAGACGATCTTGTTCGCGGGGGTCATCGCAACCGAGCGGCCGAGGTCTTCGAGAACCGCCATCAGGGTCGCCGCGGTCAACCAGAGCGTGCCGGGCGCCCAGTAGTGTTCGTCGGACTTGCCGACCGAGAGGGTGGGAAGCTGCCAGAGGTCGAGGCCGGCCTCGACACCGGCGGCGGCGGCGGCGGTCGCTGCGGCCTCCGCCATGAGCGCGTCGGTGATGAGCGGCAGGTGGGGGCCGTGGTGCTCAATCGCGCCGATCGGAACGATCAGGATCGAGCGCTCGGTGAGGGTGGTCGAGACGGCGGGACCGCTCAACTCGGCGAACTTGCGACTGGCCACGGGTGGTGCCTTTCACTAGTGAAATGCGGGAGATCGTGAGGCGCCCCCGGCCCAACCAGCTCGCACTGACCGGAACCGAGGACGCCGACGATACTCAGCGACTACTTGAGCCCGATCGAGGTGTCAATGAACTCATTGGTGTACAGATCGGTGGCCTTCAACTTGGGGTCGATGGGCGTTCCGAGTTTGCTGTAGATGCTTGACGCGATGGTGAAGAACTTGTCCATGCGCGCCTTGTCGAAGTCGCCGATGGTGGAGTTCGTTCCGTTGCCGACGAGCTTGTCGGAGATCATCGTCTTGCGCGAGTAGTCAGCCACACCGGGGCTGTAGACCCAGCCCGTGTTGTAGTCGGTGACCAGTGTCTGGATGAGGGCATCAGCGGCCTTCGGGTCCGCGAAGTAGTTGACCTCCTCCTGCTGCAGCACCGGAGTCAGCGCCTTCAGGCAGGGGGTCAGCTTCTTGAAGTCCGCGGTGCGCACAGCCATGGATGACTGGTACGGATCCCATCCGGTCGAGGACACCAGCGCGTAGTTGACCTTCTTGTTCCAGGCCGGAACCTCGTGCTGGTAGATGTACGGCTCAGCAGAGGCGAAGCCCTGCTGGACGTCCTTGCCACCGGCGGCCACGAAGTTCGCGGGGGTTCCGTCGTAGCTGGCGTCCTGCTCGGCCTTCGTCATGTAGCCAGCATCGGTGAGGTAGTCGATGTACGCGGAACCTGCGAAGTAGCGCCAGACTCCGCCGTTCTTGCCCAGGGCGACACCCAGCTCCTTGATCGTCTTGACCTTGGGGTAGGTGGCCGGGTCCCACATGACCATGATCGGGCTCTCGTCGAGCGGCGCGAAAAACGACTTCGTCGGGGTCTTGGCCGAATTGGCGATCTGATCGTCCGTCGTGATGTAGCCCATGGTGATGCTGGTGTCCGTGTACATCTGGGCGGCGACGCCCGAGAAGCCGATAGCTGGGCCACCAGCACGAATCTCGACGTTGACGCCGGTCGACTTGCCGCCCAGCTCGAGCGTGCCCGAAACCGACTTCTTGTCGGAGTTGATAACCGCGTCCTTGCCCAGCATTTCGTAGAGGTGACCGTGCTCGGACTCAGGGTTCCAGTCAGTCTGGATGACGATGGTGGCCGGGCAACCGGAGGCGGCAAGGTCGACCTTCGCGCTCGCCGCAGATGCGGTGGCGGTGGACGACGAAGTACCAGCGCAGGCCGCAAGCAGGCTGGCGGCGAGGGCGAAGGCGCCAGTGATGGCGACTGCGCGGTGGATCTTGTGCATGTGTCTCTCTTTCATCGAACGTGCGGTGCAGGAGGGGCGGTGCAGAAGGTGCTGCGGAATAGGTGCTGCGGAATAGATGCTGCGAACGGAATGCTGCGAACAGGATGCCGCGAACAGAGTGCCGCGGCGGGTAAGCGTGGTGGTGGTGGTGGTGCGCCCGATTAGTTGGCGCCGTCGTACCACTTGCCGACGGCGAGCTTCGTGATCAGGCCGAAGATGAAGAACATCACGACACCGAGCAGTGCCGACGCGATGATCGCGGCGAAGAGCTGCGGGTAGCTCAGCAGCCGCGCGTAGGTCTGAAGCAGCGAGCCGACGCCCGGCTGGCCGCGCTGGAAGAAGAAGTCCCCGACGATCGCTCCAACAACCGAGAGGCCAGCCGAGGTCCGAAGCCCCAGGAAGATCGACGGCAGCGCCGCCGGATACATGAGCTTCGTGAGCACCGTCCACCTGCCGGCCTTTTGCAGCCTGAAGAGCTCGTGCTGCGATCGTTCCACCGACTGAAGTCCGAAGAGAGTGCTCGCGACGATCGGGAACAGCGAGATCATCACACACACCACGACACGAGAGTTGAACTCGAAACCGAACCAAACCCCGATGAGAGGCACGAGTGCCAGGATCGGGATGGTCTGGAGGATGACGGCGTATGGATACGTCGATCGCTGCACCCAGCGTGCCTGCGACATCGCGGTCGCCCAGAGGATACCGAGAACGGCCGCGATCGCGAGCCCGGTGATAGCGACCCCAGTTGTCTTGCGAACCGCTGTCAATATCTGCGCCCCGCTGGGACCGCCGAAGCCCTGCACGATCACCTGATCGAGCGTGGGCACGAGGAACTTCTGACTCTGACCCAGCAGCGCGTTCGCCAGGTACCAGATCGCGACGAAGACGACGAAGACCGCGAGCGGCGGGAGGGCAAGCAACAGCCCGCGACGGAGCCGCTCTCCGCGGGACATGACGGCGGCGCGGGAGACGGCGATGTCCGCCGTCGGAACGGTCGGGAACACAATTCGCTCCTCGGTAGCGATGGCGACCGCCGTCTCGGGTGTGGTTTCTGTGGTCGTCATCCCTGATTTCCTTTCCGGAGCGCGTGCGACACTTCGCCGACCAGCTCGGCAAACTCGGCGGTGAAGCGGATGTCCGGATCCCGCGGCATCGGGAAAGGGACATCGAAGGTCTGGACGATCGTGCCCGGACGCCCCGACATGACGACGACTTTCGTGGACAGATACACGGCCTCCGAGACGGAGTGCGTGATGAACATGCCGGCGAAGCCCTCGCGCACGAAGATCTGAATCAGTTCGTCGTTGAGGCGCTCGCGAGTGATCTCGTCGAGCGCGCCGAACGGCTCGTCGAAAAGGAAGAGTTCGGGGTCAAGGGTGAGCGAGCGCGCGAGCGACGCGCGCATCTTCATCCCGCCGGAGAGCTGCTTGGGCAGGTTCTTCTCGAAGCCGGTGAGTCCCACCAGGTCGATCGCCGCCTTCGCTTTCTCGCGGCGCTCCGCCTTCGGCTGTTTGTTGAGCTCGGCCAGCAGTTCGACATTGCGTTGCACGTCGCGCCATGCCAGCAGCGTCGCATCCTGGAACACATAGCCGATGCGATCGGTGGTGACGGTTACGGTGCCCTCGCTGGCTGTCTCGAGGCCGGATGCGATCCGCAGCAGCGTGGACTTGCCGCAACCGGACGGGCCGACGACGGTCACGAACTCACCGCGCTTCACCGTGATGTCGACACCGGTGAGCGCGACGGTTCCATTCGGAAACTTCATCGCGACATTCTTGAAGTCCACGAGCGGCGCATCGGTGCCAGACGCGGTCGGGGAAAGTGCGGGTGCAGTCATCGCCATGGCGAGCTCGCTTTCCAAACGGGGGAAAATGCCTCAACGCCGGGGCAATATTGACTCAACTAACAATCATGAACCTACGGTTGCTGTATTTCGCATGTGTGTCGCCTCTGTAACTCTCGTGATAATTGAGTCTGAGTCGGACTCATTCGCACAGGCCATCGCGACAGGCTCGATCAGCGAGCGGCGCCTAATGCGGATGACCGTACTGCGCAGCGAGCGGCTCGAGCGCCTCCCGCACTTTGGCCGAGGCCTCCGCCGCCAGCAGATTGGTTGAGACGCCGTCTTGACTGACTAGCTCCCCGCCGACGTACACCCGCTTGAGGTTGCGCAGGCTGCAGGCCAGCACGTAGCTGCGCACCGGATGCCAGAGCGGGCCGATATCGGGAGCGCTCGGGTCTACGACTACGAAGTCCGCATACTTGCCGACCTCGAGCGAGCCGATCCGATCATCCACTCCGAGCAGCTTCGCGGAACCAAGGGTGTGCAGCCGGAGCACCGTCTCGGGCATCATCGAAAGGGGGTCGCCGGTCTTGGCGCGCAGCATGAACATGCCCATCCGCATGTTCTGCCAGGGGTCCGCGACGTCGCTGCATGCCTGGTCGTCAAGTCCCATGCCGACGGTCATCCCGAGCGAAAGCATCTCGGGCACCTCGGCCACCCCGCTCGCGAGTCGACCGTTCGAACCTGGCTGCCATGACATCCCCGCCCCGCTCTCGGCCGTCTCGCGAATGATCTCCGGCGTGGTCTGAATGAAGTGGCCGAAGATCATCCCGGGCTTGAGCGCTCCGGCGTCGCGGTAAAGCGCGAACTTGGCGCGCTGCACCTCGACGGCCTCGCGCGTCTCGAGGAAGTGCGCCTGGTTGATCAGCCCGAAGCGCCGCATCGCCTCCACCTCGAGTTCAGCGGCGTTGACACGATTCGACCACTGCACGCTGCCGGTCACCGCTCCGCCGAGACTCAGCCCGGGATCGATGGTCGCGGAATGCGCGAGGACCGCGCCAAGCCGCTCGAGCACCTGGTCGTCGGTGCCGACCGCGTCATCCATCGGCGTCGAGTTAACGAAGCGCATTCCGGCATCGGCTTTCGCGTCAATCTGCTTGGTCTGGTACGCGATCGGGCGCAGCTCGCCGACCACCTGACGCTCACCCTCGACCATCGCCTCCCACGGGATGCGCGGGTCGGTGAAGTCGTAGGCCGCCGTGACACCAGCCCCGAGAAAGTCGAGCGAGCCGTGCAGCGTCGTCCAGTAGACGTCCTGCGGGGTGGCATGCCGGATCAGGCCCAGCATCGAGTCGCACCAGCCGTACAGCGTCTCGGCTACTCCAAGGCCGCGGCTGCCGCTGGTGAAGAGATGACTGTGCGCCGAGACGAAGCCGGGCGCGACGAAAGCACCGGCTGCGTCCAGGGTCTCGACGGGCTCGACCAGCGCTGAGTCGGGGGGGTCGCCAGCGGCCAGGGCGGCGATGCGCCCGTTGACCACCAGCATCCAGCCGTGATCGATATAGCCGGGATCGTCGGTGCCGGCGGGCACGGTGATGAGGCGAGCGTTTGTGACGAGGAGAGATGTCAAGACGGGCCTTTGTTCAACGAAATGGAATCAGAGATCGAGCACGATGCGCGGGCAGGCCGCGCGCGAGACGCAGATGAACATTAAGTCGCCGCGGGCTCGCTCCTGCGGGGTGAGGATCGAGTCGCGGTGATCCAACTCGCCCTCGAGCACGGGCGTCTCGCAGGTGCCACAGGTGCCCTCGTGGCAGCTTGAAAGCACGAAGATGCCCGCCTCCTCGACGACGTCCAGGATGCTGCGATCCGGCGGCACCGTGACGGTGAGCCCACTCATCGCGAGCTCCACCTCGAATGGCTCGGGCCAAACCGGCGCGGCGAGGATCTCAGCCTCGAAGCGCTCGGTGTGGAAGTCGAGCCCGGCCGCCGCCGCCGCGGACTCCGCCGCGTCGATGAAGCCCGCCGGCCCGCAGCAGTAGACCCGGGTGCCGGGCGCCGCGGTGGCCGCCGCGGCGAGCAGGGCCTCGAGATCGACGCGCCCGTCCCGTTCGCTCACGTAGCTCGTAAGCCGCTCGCCGTGGGCCGCCTCGAGCTCGGGGAGGAAGGCCATCCGGTTCTCGTGCCCCGAGTAGTGCACGCGGTAGTCGATTCCGGCCGCGGCGGCCCCGGCCGCCATCGGGACAATCGGTGTGATGCCAATGCCCGCCGCGAGCAAGAGCACCGGAACGCCTGGCTCCGGTTCGAAGTGGAAGTGCGTGCGCGGCCCGGCCAGACGCAGGCCCTGGCCCTCCTGCAGGGAGTCGCACATCCAGGTCGAACCGCCCCGGGCATCCGCCTCGCGCAAGACGCCGAGACGCCAGGTGTCGGACCCGGGTTGGCCGCAGAGGGAATACTGCCGGATCAGGCCGGAGGGTTGCAGCACGTCGACGTGGGCGCCGGGCGTCCACTCGGGCAGCGGAGTGCCGCCGCGAGCGGTGAGCTCGAACACCACGACGCCCTCGATGGAGGCATCACGGCGGCTGACGATGACGTCGACGTCGGAGGTAACGGGGCGGTTCACGGGCGCGGGATCACAGTTTCTGACGTCACAGTCTGGTCGGATGTTCTTCTATTATCCTCCCCATGTACGAAGCTGTCGCTCGGGCTGGCGAGGGCGCGTTCCAGCTGACTCGCGAGCGGATGCGGCCGCCGACGCGCTCGGCCTTGGCAGTGTCGCTCAAGCTCATCGCACTCCTGCTGAACGGCCGGTCCGCCATCCGAAGCGGGAGTTAACGCGCGGAAACGGCTGCGACACACAGCCGAAACGCGCGATCCGTAGATTGCCCAATGTCGGAGTAGTCAACATCCGACCCCTTTCATCCACAATCGGCCAAGAAGAGGACCCCCGTGCCAGGCCTGATGCGAACACCGCGTGTGCTGCGCGGGGCCCGCCTCGTCGACAAATCGCGTGTAGACGTCGTGCTCGACGGCGACACGGTGGCCGCGGTGTCGCCGGCAGCGCCGATCCCAGCGGTGCTCGCGGACGACGAACTCGACCTCACGGGCTTCCTGCTCATCACGGCACCCGCTGAGCCGCATGCCCATCTCGACAAGGCCCGCAGCTGGGATGCCGCCGCGCCTCCGTTCGGCGACCTCGCCAAGGCCGTCGACTCCTGGCGCTCCTTCTCGGCGACGGAGTCGGAAGACGGGATCTACGAGCGCGCACTCGCCCAGGCAATCGCGATGGTGCAGGCGGGCACGACAGCCATCCGCAGCCACGTCGATTTGCTCGGCGGGCCGGATCCGCTGCGCGGCGTGCGCGCGCTTCTTCGGGTGAAGCGGCGCCTCGCCGGGCTACTCGACCTCCAGCTGGTCGCCCTGAGCGGCGAATGGACGCCGGACGAGGTCTTTGAGGCCGCGCTGGACGCTGGCATCGACATCATGGGCGGTGTCCCGCATCTCGCCGAGGATCCGATCACCGAGTTGCGCCGCAACGTTGCCCTCGCCGACCGCAAGGCCGTGCCGATCGACCTGCATACCGACGAATCCCTCAACGGCCCGCTGACGATCCGCGAGTACGCGCGGCTGGTGAGCGGTCGCGCCCAGCCGGCCTCAGCGGGACACTGCGTACGACTCGGCACCCTCGATCCCAAAGAGCTGACCGAGGTCATCGCCGAGGTGGCCTCCGCCGACCTCGGCATCATCGCGCTTCCGATCACCAACCTCTATCTGCAGGGCTGGGATCACCCGGTGTCCACGCCGCGCGGCCTGACGACGCTACGCGCGCTGCTGGATGCCGGCGTGCGCGTGGGCGCCGGCGCAGACAACGTGCGGGACCCCTTCAACCCCGTCGGACGCGGAGACGCGCTCGAGACAGCGTCGCTTCTGGTCACGGCCGGCCACCTTGACCTGTTCGAGTCGCTCACGGCCGTCACCGACGGGGCGCGGTCCGTGATGTCGCTGCCGCTCGCCGGGCCCCGAGTCGGCGCACGCGCCGAGTTGCTCGCGGTGCGGGCCGAGTCGATCGGCGACGCGATCGCGACCGGGTCGATGGACCGCTACGTGATCCACGAGGGTCGCTTGATCGCGCAGAGCCACGTGGTCCAGGAGCTCGCACTGCCCGCTGAGGTTCCGGCGTGACCGGCCGCCTTGAGGGCCACCGCGCGATCGTGACGGGCGGCGCCCGCGGGATCGGGGGCCGGATCGCGGCGACGCTGGCGGCCGAGGGCGCCGACATCGTGATCCTGGACCGCCTCGTTGACGAGGGCCGCGACTGCGCGCACGAGATCGGCGGACGCTACCTCGAAGTCGATCTCGCCGACGCGAAGAGCGCGGAGCTGGCCACCGCGGCCGCCGTCCAGTTGCTGGGAGGCGTCGACATCCTGGTGAACTGCGCCGGAATCTTTTCGCGCACCGAGCTCACCGAGCTCACGATCGCCGAGTGGGATCTGCTGTTCGCCGTAAACGTTCGCGCCATGCTCACCACGATGCAGGTCGCGGCGCGCTCGATGATCCCGGCGAAAAGCGGGCGCATCATCAACCTCGCCAGCATGGCCGCCAAGAAGGGCGGCGCAAACGAGGCCGCATACGCCGCGAGCAAGGCCGCGGTTGTGGCGCTGACGCGATCCGTCGCCCACGAGTGGGGTGCACGCGGGATCACAGCCAACTCCATCTGTCCCGGCTACGTGCTCACCGAGATGGGTGCGGACACGCGAACACCCGAGCTCGTCGCCAGCTGGGCGGCGCTCTCGCCGCTGGGCCGACTCGGCACCCTCGACGATGTCGCCGGGGTCGCCCTATTCCTCGCCCTGCCGGAGTCGGGCTACCTCACCGGGCAGGCCATCAACGTGACGGGCGGCATGGTCACGCATTGACCGCACACCCCCTCAACGTCCGCACAGCTCTGACCCCGCAGCATCCAGAAAGGCAAATACACATGAGCACCGAGGCCCTCCCCGCCGTCGACATCGACAAGATCACGGCGCTCGCCGCCGAGTTGCGCGAGCTGCTGGGCGACGCGGCCGTCAGCGACGAGGAGGCCGCCCTGGAGCGCGTTTCGGTCGACGGCTCGACTCTGTCGCCCGTGATCATGGAAAAGTTGCCGCTCGGGCGCGCGCAGCTCGTCGTCTACCCGCCGAACGCGGATGCGATCGCGATCGCCGTCGGTGCGGCGGTGCGCCACGGCGTGCCGATCACCCCGCGCGGCAAGGGCACCGGCAATTACGGCCAGGCCATCCCGATGTCCGGCGGCATGGTGCTCGACATGTCCAAGGCCCGCGCAATTGTCGAGGTCGGCGACGGTTACCTGATCGCCGAGGCGGGCGCCCCGATGATTCAGATCGAGCAGGCGGCCAACAGGGTCGGCCAGCAGCTTTTGATGTTTCCGTCGACGGTGCAGTCCTCGGTCGGTGGCTTCGTCTCGGGCGGATCGGGCGGCACCGGTTCGATCAAGCACGGAATGCTGACCTCCATCGTCGGCGGGTATGTACGATCGCTCGACGTCGTGCACGCCGAGCCGGACGCCCATCTGGTCCACATGGAGGCGGCGGCGGCGCACAACTACCTCCACAACTACGGTGTCGCCGGAATCATCGCCCGCGTCGAGGTCGCACTCGAACCTCAGCAGCAGTGGTCGGCGCTCTACGCGAGCTTCGACGACTTCCACGACTCCTTCGGCCTGATCCGGGCGGTCGCGGCGCTCAAGCCGACGCCGCGGCTGGTGTCCACCGACGTGCCCATCCTGGCCGACGCGCTGCCAAGCGACGACGCGCTGCCCGCGGGCAAGGCCAGCCTGCGAGTCATCCTGGATGACTCGACGATCGAGGCGGCAACTGCACTAATCCAGGCGGGTGGCGGCACCGTCGAGGCGGTGCGCCCAGGACTCCAGTCCACCATGAAGCTCTCCATGATGAGCTACAACCATCCCATCGAGTGGCTGCAGAAGGCCTACCCGGGCGTCTACTTCCACATCGAGGTCGGCGGCGACGCGCTCGTCGACCGCATCGACGAGGTGCACGAGATCTACCCGGGCGGGATGCTGCACCTCGAGGCGATGGCGCAGGGCGGCCCGGGTGGGATGCTCGCCGCTCCGTACACCGGGGAGGCCGAGATGATTGCAGGTTTCGATCGCATGCGCGCTCTCGGCGTCGGATACCACAACCCGCACCAGTGGTTTGTGGACTACGAGCCCGAACGCACCGTCGAGCTGGCCAAGACCACTGATCCGCTCGGTCTGCTCAACCCCGGCAAGCTGCGGGAGCCGGATGTCGACACCGGCCGGAAGCGATGAGTGGTCCACGATGACGAGCGAGTGGCAGAACGGCAGCGTTGAGGCCGTCCGGGACGACTGGCCGGAAGAGCCGACACCGGTGCTCACCGAGTGGTTGCCGTCCAACGACGACCCGGTGAGACCCACGATGGTGGTCGCAACCGTCGACGAGACGGGAGCTCCCGACAGCCGCACCCTGCTGCTGACCGCCTGGGACGCGGCTGGCCTCTACATCCACACGGATTCCCGCGCCCGCAAGATCGCCCAAATGGAACACGAGCCGCGCGTCTCGCTCACAATGCACCTGGGAGCCGACGCGCACCAGATCACCGTGCAGGGGATGGCCGAGGTGGCGGATGCCGCAGAGCTCGAGTGGGCCTTTCTGCACCGCTCCCCGTACCTTCAGCAGCTCGCCTGGCAGAACACCGCCCAGTTCGCCAGTCTTCCGCGTCTGGATCGCGTGAAGGCCTGGGATGACTTCCGGGCCGACCATCCCGAGGGCGTCACCGCGCCGCCGACCTGGACCGGATTCCGGGTGCGCCCGAGCCGCATCACCTTCTGGGTCGGCAGCACTGTCACCGCGAGCCACCGGGTCGAATACGGGCGCCAGGATGTGTCGGCCGACCTCGCCGACAGTATCTGGACGGTGACTCAGCTTGCCGGCTGAGGCGGCAGTTGCGATGCCGCGCGCCTGCCCAAAGCACATGGAGTACGGGCCGTGCGGCGGCGTCGAGTTCGACGGAACGTGCGAGGTAGCGAGCCACCAGTGCGTGTTCCTCGGCACGCCGACGGTCGCCTGGCACGGGCTGGTCGACGCGAGTCGTGAGCCGGACGCGTCTGCGCACATCGCGGCGGCCGACCCGCTGCCTACGCCGACCGTCTCCAGCGGCTCGATGAAGATGCGCGAGTTGCTCGCTACGAGACCGGTTGTCGTGGCGGACTTCCCGGCCACCGCTTTGTCATGGCCGTCGATCGCCGAGTGCGCCGCGGTCCTTGTGGGCTCCGTCGACGCGGTGCTCGCCGGCGACGCGGGCGCGGCGCGCGTGCAGTTCCCGCCCGCCTACCGGGCCCATCTCATCCAGTCGGCTGGTCTCGCAGTCTGGACAGGACTCAACTGCCGCGACCGCAACCGCGTCGCGATCGAGGGCGAACTGGCGGCGCTCGCGGATGTCGGCGTGGCTGGCATCCACTCGGTGACCGGTGATCACACTCTGGTCGGGTCTCGCCCGGATGCCGCCCCCGTCTTCGATCTGGACAGCACCGAACTCGCCGCCCTGGCTTCCCGCGCCGGGCTGCTGGTCTCGGTGGCCGAGGCCCCGGCCGCGCCGCCGGTCGACCGGCGCCCCGCTCGACTGCTCGAGAAGGAGCGAGCAGGGGCCGAGATCTGCTTCGTGAACCACGCGGGCGGCGTCGGGCCGGTGCGTGCCTTCATCGAGGCGGCCCAGGCGCTCGGCTCGACGATGGGGTTCATCCCGTGTGTCCCGATCGTGATCGACCGCGGCAGCGCCGAGTTGCTGCAGAGTTTCACCACCCTCGTGCTACCGCCCGGCTATCTCGAGGGGATACTGAACGCCGATGGCCCGGACAGCGTGTTCGAGGCTGGGGTGGCGGCGGCCGTTTCCCTCGGGCGCGGGTTTCTGGACATCGACGGGGTCGTCGGTGTCAACCTCAGCGGCGGGGCCGGACCGGGGCAGGCGCTCAAGTTCGCTCGCGCACTCGCCCGCATCGGGCGGGAACTCAGGAACAACCTGACGTACGGGGCCGGATCATGACGGATCGGGCGATTCTTCCTGAGTTACCGATCCGGCACCCGACGGACGGGGCACGCGGATGACGCCCGAGCTGGTGATCCGTGGCCGGGCTCTCGTCGGCGGCTCGTTCCGCGCCGCCGAGGTGCAGGTCGTCGAAGGACGGGTGGCGGCGATCGGCGAGCCGGGCTCGGCGCTCACCGCACACACCATCGTCGAGCTCGCGACCGACGAGCTGCTCATCCCGGGCCTCGTCGACACCCACGTGCACATCAACGAGCCGGGCCGCACCGAGTGGGAGGGCTTCGAGACCGCGACCCGCGCGGCGGCGGCGGGCGGCGTAACCACGCTCATCGACATGCCGCTGAACAGCATCCCGCCCACGACGACTCCGTCGAACTTGGCGATGAAACGCGCGGCCGCCGAGGGCGCCGTGCGGGTCGACGTCGGGTTCTGGGGCGGCGCCGTTCCTGAGAACCTCGGCCACCTGCGCGAGCTGCACGAGGCCGGCGTGTTCGGGTTCAAGGCCTTCCTCGCTCCCTCCGGCGTCGACGAGTTCGCACACCTCGACGGCCGGCAACTGGAGGCGGCTCTCGAGGAGCTAGCCGGGTTCGGGGGGCGGCTCCTGGTCCACGCCGAGGATCCGACCGTGCTGCACGCGCACGAGAACCAGGGTGGGCCGAGCTATGCGGCCTTCCTCGCATCACGTCCGCCCGAGGCCGAAATGGTCGCCATCCGACGGGTGATCGAGGGCGTGCGCCGAACTGGGACGCCAGCGCACATCCTGCACCTGTCGTCCGCGGCGAGTGTGCCAGAGCTCCGGGCCGCGCGCGCCGAGGGCCTGCCGATCACCGTCGAGACCTGCCCGCATTACCTGGCCATGGCATCCGAGTCGATTCCGGATGGCGGCACCCAGTACAAGTGCGCCCCACCGATCCGCGACGAAGCAAACTGCGACGCGCTCTGGCGTGCTCTCCTCAACGGCGACATCGACCAGATCGTGACCGACCATTCCCCCTCCACGCCCGAGCTCAAGTTCGCCGGCGACGGCGACTTCGCGTTGGCCTGGGGCGGCATCGCCGGACTTCAGCTCGGGCTCACAGCGGTCTGGACGGCGGCGGCGGCGCGCGGAATCCCACTCGAACTGGTGCTCGGCTGGATGGCCGAGACTCCTGCCCGGCTAGTGAAGCTGAACGATCGCGGAGTCATCCGCGTGGGGGCACGCGCCGATCTCGCCGTGTTTGCCCCGGATGCGCGACGCACCGTCCACGCCGCGGAACTGCTGCACAAGAACCCGGTGAGCGCGTTCGACGGCGCCGAGCTGCGCGGGATTGTCCGACGCAGCTGGCTGGCCGGTTCACCCATCGATCTCGAGGGCGCCCCGACCGGCAAACTTCTCACCCGCCACTCAGGAGACTCATGACATATCTGCTTACCGACCACCAGTACGGCAAGGCCGAGAACCGGATGGTGCGGTTCTACAAGGATTCGCCGCGCCACGAGATCCACGACCTCAATGTGACGACCGCGCTGCGCGGCGACTTCGAGGACGCGTACTTGACCGGCGACCAGTCGAAGATCCTGCCGACTGATACCCAGAAAAACACGGCGTTCTCGTACACGAAGGAGAAGGGCGTCCCGTCGATCGAGGAGTACGGGCTGCACCTGTCCCGGCACTTCGTCCACGATGTGGAGCCGGTCTCGGGGGCACGGGTCGAGATCGAGGAGTTCCTCTGGCAGCGTGCGATCGTGGACGGCGCCGAGCATGACTTCACCTGGCTACGGAACGGGCAGGAGATCCGCACCTCGGCAATCACGGTCGACGCGAGCGGCGAATACATAGTTTCGGGCTTCAAAGACCTGATCATCCTCAAGTCGACCGGCTCCGAGTTCGCCGGCTTCCTGGTCGACGGGTACACCACGCTCGGCGAGACCCACGATCGCGTGATGGCCACCGCGCTCGACGTGAAGTGGCGCTACGCCAACATCGGCGATGCCACCGGCGTGGATTTCAACGCGATCTACGCCTCGGCGAAATCCGTCATGGTCAAGGAGTTCGCTACCCTGCAGTCGCTCGCCCTGCAGCAGACGCTCTGGCACATGGGAACGGCGGTGCTGGACGCGCATCCGGAGATCGTCGAAATCAAGCTGAAGGCGCCCAACAGGCATCACTTCGACTACGACATCGCGCGCTTCGGGGTGGAGCAAAATAGCGAAGTGTTCCACGCGGACGACCGGCCGTACGGGCTCGTCGAGGCGACGATCGCGCGGGATGACGCCCCCGCGGCGGGCGAGGCGTGGAGGTTCTCGGCCGGCACGGCGTGAAACTCGGGAGAGGGCGTCGTCGGGGCGACTCGCTGCGGGCTCATCTCCGGGCTGCAGCGACGTTCAGCGCCCCACCGCAGCTACGAACCGCGATAGGTCGAGTAGCCGAACGCGCTGATCAGCAGCGGCACGTGGAAGTGCTCGTCGGGGTCGACGATCTCGAAGTCGATCGTCACGCGCGGGTAGAAGGTTTCGAGCTCGATCAGCTCGTAGTAGCGCGCCGTCTCGAACACCAGCGTGTAGATTCCGGGCGGTAGCTCGTCGGGGCCGAGCTGCTTCACGCGGCCGTCAGCATCGGTCTGCTTCTGGGCCAGGATCGCGCCGTCGGCATCCATGAGCGTCACCGGGACGCCAGCGGCCGGCATCCCGTGCGCGGTGTCCAGGATGTGCGTGGTGACCTTGCTCACAGCGAGTCCTCTTTCGAACCGAAAGTGGCCGCGAGGCGCAGCAGCGCGATCGCACGCAACTGCTCGCCGACGATCGCGAGCTCGGTGGCCTCGTCGAGCGCGAGCCGACGGGTGAGTTCGGCAAGGATTTCGGCCCGCGTCCGACCGGCGGCACGGATCAGGAAGACGCGCTCGAAGCGGGCCTCGTACGCGACGTTACCGGCGTGGATCGCGGCCGAGAGCTCGGCGTCATCCGCGTCGGCATCGTGGCCGTGGTTCAGCGAGGCCTGCTCGCGTCGGCTGTGCTCGGCAGCGGTGCCGGTTCCCGCAGGCTTCTCGCCGATCCGCGGATGGTGCGCCATCGCCTCATCGAGCTCGCCCCGGCCGAGCGGTGTCGCGGCCGTACGGGCGGCATTCAGCAGTTCGTCCAGACTCTCGAACGGCGCGATTGAGGCGAGCTCGGTGACCCAGCGGCGCACGCTCAGCGCTGCCTCGAGACCCGCGCGCAGCTCGCTATCGGTGGCATCGATCATGTGCTCAACTGTACCGATGACAGCTGTGGTGGCCGGGCTCGTTGGCGTGGTGCTGGCCGCAGGGTCGGGGGTGCGGGCAGGCGGCCCAAAGGGGCTGCGGGTCGGCGGCGATGGGATGCCGTGGCTGGTCACGGCGGTGTCGGTGCTGCGGGATGCCGGCTGCTCCCGCCTCCTCGTCGTAACGGGTGCGTGGGCGGCCGCGGTCGCGGCGCTGGTGCCCGACGACGCCGAGCCGGTGGAATGTCCCGAGTGGAACACCGGCCTCGCGGCCACGTTCCGCACGGGCCTGTCGGCAGCGGCCAACGATCCGCCGGGCGCGACTCAGGCGACCGCAGTGCTGTTCACCCTCGTCGACCTGCCGGGCATGCCGGCCGCCGTCGCGCAGCGCGTTGTGGCAGCGGGGCCGATCGACGCGCGCACCCTGCGCCGCGCCATCGTGGACGGGCGGCCGACCCACCCCGTACTTCTGGGTCGCGAACACTGGACGGGGGCCGCAGAGCTGGCCAACGGCGAGCGCGGTGCCGGGCCATACCTGCGGCGTAACGGCGCTCAGCTGGTCGATGTCGGCGACCTCTGGGACGGCGCAGACGTGGACGGTCCGGACGCGGACGGTCCGGACGCCTGAGCGGCGACCGTCGCCGCCATCGATCCGATCAACCGAAGTAGCCCCTCAGCCGCCGAGCCCTGCACCGCGTGGTAAACCGCCGATACCATCCCATCGGTCCCCGCAATCTGCAGCTTCTCGCGGCGCAGTTCGAGCGCGCCGTACTGCGGATGCTGGAGCCGCGCCCAGCCGCCTTCGCGCACCTCCACGTCGTGACGGGCCCAGAGCTGTCGGAACTTCTCACTCGTCAGGGAGAGCTCACCGATCAGCTAGATCACGTCCGGATCGTCTCCGAGCGTGCCGACCGATGCGCGGAATCCCCCGACCATCGTTGAGACCGAGCGACTCCATTGGACGCAGAGCTCCTGCTCCATTGGGTCGACGAAGATGTCGCGCAAGCGGTTGCGACCCGCGACGAGGTTCGGAGACAGCGCTCGCGCCAACTCGTTGGAGGCGAGCACATCGAAGGAGCGCCCCTCGACCAAGGCGGGCAGCCCGATGACGTCGAGCAGTTGCTGGATCCCGGCGACCCTCCGGAATGAAACGCCGTTGAAGTGTGGGCCCGTGCGGCGAGTCGCGCAGACAAGTAGCTCACGCTTTGCTTGCCGAAGGTCAGCCAGCAGCGAGCGCGTCCAGCGCCGAGCGCCAGGCGAGCGAGGCGCACCCCGCCCGCATCGGGAAGCGTCCGATGCCTGCGAACGCCTCAGCGTCACCGAGTTCCGGATCGGGCATCGCGTCGGCCGCGAGCGTCGCGAGGTAGCGCTCGGCGAGTGCGGGGAACGCGGTGGTCGCGACTCCGACGGCAATCTGCGCCAGCGTCGCGGCGGCCGCCGTGGACACCACGCAGCCGTGGCCGTCCCAGTGCAGACTCTGGATCGCAGCATCCGGACCGGTGCCCGTCACCACGACTCGCACTGTGAACTCGTCACCGCAGCTCGGCGAGCGCCGGTGTGCCTGGACGCCCTCGGGTGCGTCGGCCAGACCCGCCCCGAAGCGGCCGCGCGCGAGCTCCTCGAGTAGCGCGGCCCTCACCGCATCTGACATCGTTTCCACTAGAGCGGCTCGTACTCCACCGCGAGCTGCCGCACCGCGGTCTCGAGCGCGTCGATCGCCATGGCCACATCATCTGCCCGAACCGACTCATCTGCGTGATGGCTGACCCCGCCACGGCAGCGCACGAACAGCATGCCGACCGGGGCCACCGCCGCGACCGCCATTGCGTCATGTCCCGCCACGCTGAACAGCTCCATCGGCTGATCGGCATCTGTGTCGTTCGTCGAGGCGATCCCCGCCGCAAGCGCCGCCCTCAACTCCGGCGCACACACCACCTCGGGTGCGAGGTGGGTGGAGCTGATTGTGAGGTCCAGGCCGCGCTCCCCCGCGATCTTCTGCAGTTCTCGGTGGAGGGCACCCCAAGTGGCGTCGCGACCGCCAGCCGTCTCGTCGCGCAGGTCGAGGCTGAAGATGGCGACTCCGGGGATCACGTTGACGGCATCCGGCTGGACGTGGATGCGCCCGACCGTCGCGAAGCTGCCCCGTGTGCGCGCGATCCGCTCGATCGCGAGCACGCCCTCGCTGGCGCCGACGAGCGCGTCATGGCGCAGTTCCCAGGGGGTCGCGCAGTGCCGCGACTCGCCGGTGAAGGTGATCACGAAACGCTCGGCGGCGGCGATCGTCGTCACGATTCCGAGCGCCCGATCGCCGAGCTCCAGCTTCGGACCCTGCTCGATGTGCACCTCGAGGTATGCGAGCAATTCGTCAGGCCTGCGTGCGGCGTCGGCAAAGCGGGTGGGGTCGAGCCCGAACTGCTTGGCCGCATCACCGAGACGGATGCCCGCGGCATCCACCAGATCGAACCATTCCGGCTGCCAGGTGCCTGCCAGCGCGCGCGACCCGAGCAGCGTCGCCCCAAAGCGGGTGCCCTCCTCGTCGCCGAACGCGACCACCTCGAGGGCAAAGGGCAACTCAGTGTTGCGGAGACGCGCGGCGACTTCGATCGCGACCAGCACCCCCAAGATGCCGTCGAAGCGCCCAGCACCGGGCACCGTGTCGAGGTGGGAGCCGAGCAGCACGGCGGGCAGTTTGTCGGTGGCTCCGGCCCGGCGGCCGCACTGGTTCCCAGCTGCGTCTTCCCAGCTGACCAGGCCTGCCTGGTGCATCCAGCCACCAGCGAGTTCGTTGACGGCGCGATGTTGCGGGCTCAGATAAACACGCTCGATACCTTGCGGGCTCGAACTGTAGGTGGCGAGCTCGTCGGCGCGACCGAGCACGCGCTCGGCGTCGGTCAGGTGGCCGCCGATCTTCAGATGCGGGGATTCGACGGGCTCACCCACCGTATGACTCCAGCGCGGCATCCACTCCGGCGCCAGGCGTCAGTGCCACGCCGCCCCGACGCAGCAGTTGCTCGAGCGCGGCAAGAGTCATCAGCACGGTATCGCGACGGGCGTTGTACCCCATGGTGCCGATCCGCCAGACCTTGCCGGCCATCGGGCCGAAACTGGTGCCGATCTCGATGCCGTAGTCGGCGACCATCGCGGCGCGGGCTGCGGCGTCGTGGATCCCATCGGGGATCTGCACGCCGACGATGTTGTTCATGCGCACCGACTGATCGCCAAAGGTCTGCAGCCCCATGCCGACCAGCCCAGCCACCATCGCGGTGCCGTGCATGCGGTGGCGTTCGACGGCCGCCTCCATGGTCTCCTCGATCAGGATGCGAGCGCACTCGCGCGCCCCGAACAGCATCGTGGTGGCCTCGGTGTGGTGGTTGAGTCGCTTCGGCCCCCAGTAGTCCAGGATCTGCGCGAGGTCGAAATAGTTGCTGCGGATCGGGTCGCTACGCACGGGGTCCCCCGCGACCCGGATACCGGCCTCGACGCTCTTGCGGGCGTCGATGATCGAGACGGCGGCCTCCGACAGCGTGATCGGCGAGGAACCCGACGGCCCTGCAAGACACTTCTGCAACCCGGCGGTCGCGGCGTCAATCCCCCACTCGTCGACCAGGAAGGTGTTGCCGGCGAGGCTGGCGGTGACATCGGTGTAGAACAGGGAGCCGTACTTGTGTGCGAGGGCGCCGAGCTCGTCCAGCGGCTGCTTGAGCGTGGTGGAGGTGTCACCGTGCACGATCGCCAGCAGCTTCGGCTTGACGGATGCCAGGGCCGCCTCGATCTCGGAAGGCGGGTAGACGGTCCCCCATTCGCGCTCGAGCACGTGCACCTCGGCGCCGCAACGCTCGGCAATCTCGCGCAACAGGTGCCCAAACCGCCCGAAGATCGGGACAAGCACCCTGTCGCCCGGCTCGATCAGGCTCACGAACGCAGCTTCAATGCCGGCGCGGCTCGTGCCGTCGACTAGCAGCGTGGCGTCGTTGCGAGTCTGGAACACCTCGCGGTAGAGCTCCTGCGTCTCCGCCATGTAGCCGGTCATCGCGGGATCATACTGGCCCAGCAGCTGCGCGGACATTGCCCGCAACACCCGCGGGTCGGCGTTGATCGGGCCGGGTCCCATGAGCAACCGCGACGGCGGGTTGATGGGGAGGGCGGAAGTGCTCACGGCGGGCTCCTGAATCGTCGACTCCAGGCTAGCCGAGGGGTGTTTCGGGAGCGTGACACGAGGCGCCACGAGCCCGGGTTACTCGGCGGTGCGTGGCCCGAACCGCCACACCCCGCAGCTGCGCAAGCTCGCGGTCATGCGAGCTGCGCGGCAAGCGCGGCACCGAGCGAGACCAGAGCGACGTCGCTGCCGCGCGGACCGACCAGGCAGATTCCGAGCGGGGCGTCACCGCCGAAGGGACCGGGCACGGTGAGCGCCGGAATGCTGAGAGCCGGGCGACCGGTCAGGCCAGCGACGCAGCAGAGACGGATAGTCGCCGCGCGGACGCGGTCAAGCTCCGCGGGGTCCGCGGTCGTTGAGGGCGCGGCCGACGAGGCCGACGGCAGGAGCAGCACGCTTTCGCCGAGCAGAGCGTCGAGCCGCGCGGCGTGGGCGCGCATCGCGGCGCGCGCGGTACTGGCCAGCTCGGGCGTGACGGCGGCGGCGATCGAGAAGCGGGTCGCGGTGCCCGGGCCAACGGCACCGGGGTGCGCGGTGACCCAGGCGCCGTCCGCGATCCAGGCGTCCGCCGCCTGGACGATGCGAAAGGTCTCGAACAGCTCCTCGACCTCGCCAACGTCGATCGTCGACGTCGTCAGGCCCCGGATCGCCGCGAAGAAGGCGTCGTGCGCCGCGGGGTCGGCGACAGACACCAGCGCCGGGTCGACAAGGTAGTCAGCGAATGGGGTAACGCCGCTCTCGCCCAGCGTGGCGGCCGCGACATCCCGCAGCAGGGCGGCCGAGCGTGTCAGCCAACCCACGGTGTCGAAGCTGTCGGCCAGCGGCAGAACCCGCTCGCGGCTCACCGCATCGTACGTTGTGCGCAGGCCCCAGAGGCCGGTGTACGAGGCGGGGACGCGCACAGAACCCGCGGTGTCCGTGCCGAGACCGATGCTGGCCTGACCGGATGCCACGGCCGACGCCGGACCGCTCGACGAGCCCCCCGGCAACGCGCCCGGCACGAGCGGATTCGGCGGGGTCCCGTAATGCGGGTTCGCCCCGGTGATGGAGTACGCGAACTCGTCGGTCTGCGCGATCCCACGGATCGACGCCCCCGCCGCCAGCAGCGCCGCTAGCGCGGGCGCGGTGCGGTCAGCAACCGGGGCCTCGGTGAGCCACGTCGGGTTACCCGCGCCGACGCGGAAGCCCTCGACGTCGAACAGGTCCTTCACCGCGACGGTCTGCCCGAGCAGGGGGCCGGATGCCGCCCCCGCCACAAGCGGCGACCCCACGGTCCGCCACACCCGGGTATCGATCGCGGGAGCGGGAGCCAACACCTGCGCCACTTCGATCTGCCAGCGCTCACCCCTGCGCCAGAGTTGCGTCTGCTGCCCGCGCCCACCACCCAGCGACGCGACCACAATCACGACAACGGCCGCGTCGTCGCCGACGGGTCGAACGTGAACTTCGACGATGACCCGCTGCGGCGCCCCGCCCCGCCCGCGCCGAAACGCCGCGATCGCGTCATGCCCGATCAGCACTCCGCCGGCATCCCCGCGCAGAGTGGCAGGGCCGTCGGCGAAGAAGGCGTCCAGGGCCGCCACATCATCCGCCATGAGCGCCGCCTCGTATTTGAGCACGACATCCACGAGTCCCGCGGGCTCTGCGACACCCTCGGGCAGATGAACAGGGGGCCGGTGAATCGGTTGGTTCATGCGAAATCCGCCTTCCGGATGCGGGCGTGCACGCCGCACACCTGATCGACCACCTGCGACACATCGAAATCGGTCGCGGCAGAAAGGTACGCGTATGCGTGCTCCTCGTCCATGCCGTACTGGGCATGAAGCAGCGCAAGAGCCGACCGCACGGCCTTCTTCATCGCCTCGCGCAGGTCGGCATCCAGACCCGTCGGCACCCAGTACTCCTCGGTTTCCACGAACGGCCCGAACTCGCGCGCGTAGGCGGCCAACGGTGACTCAATAGGCACAACGTCGAAGCGCACCGTCGCGCGCAGCGAGGCCTCGAGCGCCGTCAGCGCGACCTCACCATCCCCCTGCGCGAAGTGCGGGTCGCCCACGTAGGCCAGCGCCCCCTCTGCCTGGATCGGCAGGTACAGCGTCGCCCCTACAGTCAGCAGCTTGATGTCGATGTTGCCTCCGAACGCCCCTGGCGGCACCGAATGCGCGCGCTCCGAGCCCGCGACGGCGACGCCCATAATGCCGAGGAATGGGGCCAGCGGGTAGTGGACGTCGCGTTCCGCGCCGGTCGTGCGCGGCAATGCCGCTGTGTTCCCATCCGTGTCGACCGGCGAGAAGATGCTGACCG
Source organism: Microbacteriaceae bacterium (assembly GCA_043742905.1). Taxonomy (GTDB): domain Bacteria; phylum Actinomycetota; class Actinomycetes; order Actinomycetales; family Microbacteriaceae; genus Lysinimonas. Next base: position 32,147 of record JAYTXO010000014.1, read on the forward strand.
TCGACCCGCCCCGCGGCAACTCCCACGGCAGCGCGCCGCGCCCGTGCCGATTCGAGATCACGCCGTACGGAACGCGCGGCAGCGTCTCGAGCACGGTGATGGCGAGCAGCTCGCCGACCTGCGCCCCACGCACCGCGATCGGACCCGTCACGACGTGCGGCCCATCGGACGCCGGGTCGCGATGACGGCTGGCGGCGAGTTCGATCGCATCAGTGAGCACGGCATCCGAACCGACTCCATGCCGCGCAAAGAATGCGAGTGGGTCGCTGCCCTGATCCTCGAGGATGCCCTCGTGGCTGATCGTGTCGATCGTCACCTCAGCGCCCGCGTCGATCTCCAGAACCGGGGCGTCATCCGCGCAGGGAAGACGGCCCCAGAACACCCTGGCCGGGTCGGCTGGCACGTAGCTGGATGAGCGGATCGGCCCGACGCCAGGCTGCAAAATCGGCGAGCTGTCCATGCGAATCTGCTCCCACCTACGGTCCGATACTGTCGGTAACACTATCGAGAGGATTCCGATGCTCAGCCGCATCCGCGACCACCCATCGGGCCTCCACCTGGGCCTCATGCTCGCGCTCACCTTTTCGACCGGTGTCGTGGACGCCGTCGGTTACCTGGGCCTTGACCGGGTCTTCACCGGCAACATGACCGGCAACGTGGTGATCCTCGCAATGGCGCTCGCCGATCCCTCGAGCAAGCTCCCGATCATCGGCCCAGTCGTCGCGCTCGCCTTCTTCCTCGGCGGTGCCGCGATCGCCGGCCGCGTCTTCCGGGGGCTGAAGGCCGGCTGGTATCCGCAGACCACCGCGCTGCTGATCTGCGTCGCGGCTCTGCTCATCACTGCCGGGATCCTCGCCTTCGCCGTCGTGCATCGTCCCGAGCCATTGAACCTGGTGATCACGGGCGCGATGGGCCTGGCGATGGGCACCCAGGCCGGATCGGCGCGTCACATCGGCGTCGCCGACGTCACCACTGTCGTGGTCACCTCCACGCTCGTGGGGCTCGCCTTCGACTCGCGCTTCGGTGGAGGCAAAGAAAAGCACCCATGGGCCCAGCGTGCGGGCGCAATCCTGCTGATCGGTGCGGGCGCCGCGACCGGCGCGGTTCTCCTCCACTGGGGCATCGGATTCGGCCTCACCCTGGCAGCAGCTATCACCGCCGTTGTCGTCGTGCTTGGCGCCCTCGGCCGCCCCCATCCGATCGACGGTGACCAGTGAAGTGAGGCTCGATCGTGTGAATCGATGGGTTACCCGGGACTCTCCTCGAGCGACCATCGAGTCGCCAGCCCCGACAGGCCGAGAGGGAAGCCGAAGTTAACGGCATCCGCACGGTGACCGACGCCCGGTCCCGAGAAGTGTGTGACAACCATCCCGGCCGCCAGCGCCGCCGCCGACGCCTGCTCACCCTCGGCGCCGTAGAGCGCGTCAGCGCCACCCCACGTGAAAATTGCCCGGGAATCGATGTAGTGATGAGCGGCGAGGATGGTCAGCGGTAGCTCCGCCGTGTACGCCGCAACATTGCCCGCGAACCCTCTTTGGATCGTCGCCGCGCGCGACCCGAGCGAGGGAGCGACCTCGCCGGAAATGTCGACGATCGAGCCGAAGATATCCGGATGCTTCGCCCCGAACGACAGAGCACACTCGCCGCCATTTGAATAGCCGCCGACCGCCCAATTGCGCGGCCCCGCGGCAACCGGGAGGGTCTTCGCGTACGCCACCACGTCGTCCATGAGGTAGCTATGGACGTTGCCAGCGGGCGAGTCGATGCAGAGTGGATTCTTGTACGGGTTCCCGATCTGGTCGACCGTGAGAACGATCGGTGCCAAGCCGTGGTGAGCGTGCGCGAATGCATTCAAAAATGGAGGGAAGAGGTAGCTGCTCTCGGGGCCGCCTGGCTGCCCCATCATCATTATCAAGATGGGCAGGGCGGGTGGATGCGCGACAAGCGCGGCCGGCGGAAGGTAGAGCCAGGCGGGCCTGGCCACGAATCCGGAGACGGTCGCGGGAATCGACACGGACCCGACGCTGCCGTCTGTCGGCATTCCCGCCGGGGCGGTCCAGCTCTGATAGAGAGGTTTCGGCGGCCCCGTCGGGGTCGAAGTCGGCGCCGGGGCCGCCCGATGGACCACGAGCGGATGCAAGTCAGAGATGTTGAGAAACTCGGCCAACGTGGCGTTCATCCCGTAGCCCGCGTTGATCCCGAGGGTCGCCGTGATCAGGAAGACGGGCACGGCCACGATGGCCGTGGCCCGGCGCCACCAGCGCGAACGCGGCAGATTGACCACCGCGATCGCGATGGCCGCAAAGCACGCAACCACCCACACGCGGGTGTCCGGATCGAGAGGCAACCCGAAGACGTTGAACACCGACTCGGTCAGCCAGAGGGTGACGACTGCGATGAATGCGCCCGACAGCCCCGCGATCGCAACCGTAATGATCCATCGGCGTCGTGAGACGACGCGGGTCATTCGGCGACTGCGCGCCTCGAACTTGGGGTGGAGTCGTACCAAAAGGAAGACGATGAAAGCGATACTGACGACGGTAGAGAGCACCACGACGGTGCCGTCGATGATGTTGAGGCCCAAGAGCGGTCCCATGGTGGTGTCCTTCGATTGATGCGCCGGTCGGCTTCTCAGCTAAAGAAGTATGTCGGACCTCCATGGCCGCAATGAGCAAGAATCGCTAATTCCGGGTATTTCTCAGCGTGACATTCAGAAACTGCGGTCACTCCTCGCGCCGGCTTACAAGCCGCGCAACATAAGGCGTCGCCGGGGCCGAACGCAGTGCGTCCCAGATGCCGCGCTGCGTCACCACACCCCGCTCAAGCACGACGATGTCGGCGGCGAGGGCTGCGACATCCGCCGCGCTGTGGGTGACGATCACGGTCGGACCGGCGAAGTCGCGCAGGTATCCACCCAGCTCGGTGCGCACCTCGTCGCGGATTTCCACGTCGAGCGCCGCCATCGGCTCGTCGAGCAGCAGGGCCTCAGGCTCAGCCGCGAGCGCGCGGGCCAGCGCTACACGCTGCGCCTGGCCACCGCTCAACTGGTGCGGGAACCGTCCCGCCAGCTCGGCCAGG
>JAYTXO010000015.1:0-4634 GCA_043742905.1 Microbacteriaceae bacterium
AGCAGGTACCCGGCGCCGAACGCGCTCCAGACGGTCGAATCGCGGCCGAAGGGGTCGATCGAGTGCAGCCCCAGCACGGCCGGGGCGATCAGACTCAACGCGCCGACGATAAGCACACCGGCGAGCTCGATGCTGATGGTGACGAAGGCGAGGCGGCGCAGGCGGGTACCGAGCGCGATCGTCGCGATGATGTAAATGACGCCCGAGAACGCGGAGAGGGTGAAGGCGACAGGCGCCTCCTCAAAACGGTCGATGATCTGGAACACCGAGCGACCAGTCGCCGCGAGTGCGAGGATGGCGTAGACGGCGACCAGGACACGACCGACACCGCTCCCGGTGCGCTTGCGCGGGGATGGGGACTCGGTGAGCTGGACGCCGGACATCGCTTCTCAGACTAGCCGAGGCATCAGGCCGACCGCCGGGCGCGGCGCGGGCAGCCCCACCGGCAACTCAGGCCAGTTGCACGGACCAGATCTGCGCCATCCGGACGACCATCACCGCGATCGCGAAGGCCGCGACGCCAAGTACCACCGTGCTCCAGCGAGTGCGTTCGATAAGCCCCCAGATGATGGCGAGCGGCGGGATGATCATGGCGGAAATCAGGTAGACATAGAACTCGGGCATGCTGCCCGTCGGATGGTTGCCGAGACCAGGGGCGAGGATCGCGATCACCAACTGCACAATCAGGAGAAGCTCGACAAGTACGAGCGCCCCAAGCGTCCAGTCGTTCGGTTTTCGCCCCGCCAGGCCCACCACGACGCCGAGCAGGCCGGCGGCACAGGCGACGACAACCTGCACGATCGTGAAGCCATCGATCATGCCGACACCGCGATCATGAGAGCACCTCGGCGGTCGGGAAGTTCACCAGCACACGCGCCACGCCCTTGTCGACCGACACCAGACCGGCGAGACGCCCAGATGTCCCCACCGCCGCCACCACGGCGGCATCCGGCACGGCGACCGCGACCTTCTTGCCCTGGGTGAGCTCCGTGAGCTCCGGCAGCCCGAGCTCGACACTCGGGAAAAGCTGGGCCGCGATCGCAGCGGGAGCCCTCAGGATCTCGGGGGTGATCTCGTCGGTGCCCACCGAGTCCGCGACATCGAAGGGGCCGATGGAGGTGCGACGCAACGCGATGAGGTGACCCCCAACGCCCGGACCAGCCCCCAAATCACGGCCGAGCGCGGCGCCGAGGTCCCGCCCAAGCGCGCGGATGTATGTGCCCGAAGAGCAGTCCACGACGACATCGAGGTCGATGAAGCCGTCGACCAGTCGCTCTGCCAGCACCTCGAATCGCGAGATCGTGACGGATCGGGACTTCAGCACGACCTCCTCGCCCGCTCGCGCTAGTTCGTATGATCGCTTGCCGTCGACCTTGATCGCACTGAAGCTGGATGGCACCTGCGAGATCTCGCCCGTGAGCGCGGCGATCGCGGCGGCGATGTGGGCCGACGTCACTCGTGAGGTGTCGCGTGCCTCGGAGAGTTCCCCTTCTGCGTCGTCCGTCGTCGACCTCTGCCCGAGGCGGATCGTCGCCTCATAGCTCTTGCCGAGCCCGACCAGGTACGTCAGCAGCCGGGTCGAGCTGTTGACGCCGAGGATCAGCAGGCCGGTGGCCATCGGGTCGAGCGTGCCTGCGTGGCCGACCTTGCGGGTACCAAGCGCTCTGCGGGCCCGCCCCACGACATCGTGACTCGTAATGCCGCCGGGTTTGTCGACGAGCAGGATGCCGGTCATCACTTGTTCGGTGCGCTCTGCACGCGGGTACTCAGCGGCAGGTCGATCTTGTCGGGGAGCGCGGTCTCAAGTTGCTCCCGCGCGCCGGGGTCGCCGTTCGTGTACTCGTTCGCCATCCGCAATCCGACCATGATGTTCATCATCATGCCGTGTGCCAGGAAGTCATCGCCCTCGGAAGCGGTGGAACCGGCCGCACAACGCAGGAACTTGTTGGCGTCAAGGAAACCCTCGCGTGCCGCGGGACCGGTCGCCGGATCGGCGCCGACTCGTCCCTCCGCCCTGAATCTTGACGCCCGGCGCGCGGAGGCAACTCAGGAACAACCGAGACCACCGCCGAAAGAGCGATCGCCCGTGTCGGTTTTTCCTGAGTTACCGTCCAGCGATGGGCACAGCAGGAGTCTCCTAGGCTCAAATCATGCGTATCGCGGTGATCGGAGCCGGGGCGGTCGGGGGAACTCTCGCCGCCCTTCTCGATCGCGCAGGCCACGACGTCGGAGTCACGGCCCGCGGCGACAACCTCGCGGCGATCAAGGCCGACGGGCTGCGACTCGACGGCGGCTGGGGCGAGCACGTCGCCCGCGTCGAAGTGGGCGAAACGCTCGCCCGGATGGGCGCTCCCACGCCCGACTTCGCGATCCTTGCCACCAAGGCTCAGGATGCCGCGGCCGCCCTCCGCGCCAACCGCGAGGTGCTCGGCACGGCGCCGCTGCTGGTCGCGCAGAACGGGCTCGGCGGACTCGAGGTGGCGCGTTCCGTGTTGCCGGAGTCCGCGTTGCTCGGCGGCCTCGCCCTCTTCGCCGCATCGCATCTCGTCCCGGGCCGCGTCACGGTGACCGCCCCTCTCCCCCTGATCATCGGCGCGGCACCGGGCGCGTCCGTCGAGGCACTCGAGCGCCTGGCGGGGGCATTGCGCGTGGCTATGCCCGTCGAGGTGACGGACGACATCGTCGGCGCTCAGTGGACAAAACTGCTCATCAACCACGTCAACGCGCTTCCCGCGATCACCGGGCTGAGCGTGCAGCAGGCGATCGCGGACCCGCGGCTGCGCAAGGTGATGACGGCCAGCATGCGAGAGACGGTGCGGGTGGCGCGGCGGCTCGGCATCCGGTTCGGGCGGGTGCAGGGGGTGAACGGGCGGGTGCTCGGCGCAATCGGTTCGGCTCCGCTGGCAGTGGGTGCATGGTTTCCGCGCATGCTCAGCGGCCGGATGGGCGAGGTGCCCAATCCCGGCTCGACCCTGCAGAGCATCAAGCGCGGCCAGCTGACCGAGATCGACTACCTCAACGGTGCGGTCGTCGCGGCCGCGCATGCTGGCGGAGTCGCGGCACCCGTCAACGAGCAGATCGTCGACTTGGTGCACGAGGTCGAGCGCGCCAGAACGTTCCTCTCGCCTGCCGAGGTCGCCGCCCGAGTGCTGCTGTAGGCGTCAGCCCTTTGGGAGACCGCGCCGAACTCCAGCCGGCTTGTAGCAGCGGTCATCTTCTAGCAGCTGTCGTCGAACTGTCGGCGAGGGTGTTCGACGTCCGTGTTGTCGATGATCGCGGATGCCGCCGTCCTCGGCGAGGCTTCGTGCTGATAGAGCTCTTGACCCCCGAGGTAGCGCTGGCCGAGCGCGCTCTCCGGCTCGGGGTGGGAGCCGTCGCGCTGGATCATCCGCTCCTGGCGCACGTCGTCGGGTGCGTCCAACAAGATCGTGAAGTTCCAGATGCCCTTGAGCTCGGGCCGCAGCAGAAACAGGCCGTCGACGACCAGGATCGCGTCTGCGGGTCCGGTCTCCCAGCGCGATTCGAACAGCACGTCGCGCTGCAGGTCGAAAAAGGCCGTCTGGAATCCGGTCGAGCCCGCCAGCCGGAACGGCCCGAGAAGCACGCGCCGGAAGGCGGCCAGGTCGTAGGAGTCCTGGTAGAAGCCCTGTGCAGAGTCTCGGCCCTGCGCGTAGCGGAGGGCGCGCGGCTTGCGGAAGTCATCCATCGAAGCGCGGAAGACGTCCTGCCGCATCGCGCGCAACTCGGTCGCCAAGTCATCGGCGAAAACGGTCTTGCCCGCGCCGTCGGTACCGTCGATACCCACCACAACCCGCCCGTGCGCGTACTGCTGCAAAAGCTCCTCGGCGAGAGCACGCATCGTGTCGCGGCGCTCCGGTGCCCACCTTGCCATGCCGCCAAGCCTACTGTTGAGACGTGGTCGCGAGGCGGGAGATGCGAGTCGGAGAGGCGATCGCCGACTGGTACGAGGCTGGCCATCGCGAGTTGCCGTGGCGGCATCCGGAGTACCCAGCCTGGGGCATCCTGATCGCCGAGTTTATGCTGCAGCAGACCCCGGTCGCGCGGGTGATCCCGCGTCTCGCGGAGTGGTTGGAACGCTGGCCGACCCCCGCCGAGCTCGCCGCCGTTCCGCCCGGCGAGGCGGTGCGAGCCTGGGATCGGCTCGGCTACCCGCGGCGAGCTCTGAACCTGCACGGGGCGGCCGTCGCCATCGCCGAGCGGCACGGCAACCGCGTGCCCTCCGAAGTGCACGAGCTGCTTGAGTTGCCAGGGGTCGGGCCGTACACGGCGCGTGCGGTCGCGGCTTTCGCCTACGGAGTGCGAACGCCGGTGGTCGACACCAACGTCCGACGGGTGCTGGCGCGGGCACTCGACGGGAACGCCGAGCCGGGGCCGCCGAAGACGCGTCAAGATCTCGAGGCGATGGCGGGCATCCTCCCGACCGACGCGACCCGCGCGCGCCTCACCAATGCCGGAGCGATGGAACTCGGCCAGGTGCTCTGCACGACCCGGTCACCGCGTTGCGCAACATGCCCGCTCGCGCAGAGTTGCGCGTGGCGCGCCGCCGGGTATCCCGAGTACGAGGGGCCGCGACCCGCCAAGCAGAAGCGGTACGCAGGATCCGACCGGCAGGT
>JAYTXO010000016.1:0-17158 GCA_043742905.1 Microbacteriaceae bacterium
CGTCGAGTTCATGCTGAGCGGCCCCGTCGTCGCGGTGCGCGTCGCCGGCAATCGCGTAATCGAAGGATTCCGCTCGCTGGCCGGCACGACGGACCCGACAAGCGCCGCACCCGGCACTATCCGCGGTGACCTCGGTCGTGACTGGGGTGTCGCCGTGCAGCAGAATCTCGTGCACGGCAGCGACGCCCCCGAGTCTGCCGCGCGCGAGCTCGAGCTTTGGTTCGCCTAACCCTGGCTGGCGGCTCGGCGTTCAGTGGTGGCCACCCGAGGCCCCGGACTGATCAGCCAGCCGAGGGGTTGGAGAAAAACTGCTTGAACGCGGCAGGATCGGTGAGAGAGCCCGAGTAGAGATGCCCGTCAACCAAGACCGTCGGCGTTCCCAGTTGTCCCGATGCGGGATTCGCGAGCGAAGAGTTCGAAGTGAATCGGCTGGTCGCAGCCGTCACCCAGCTGTCGAACGTGAGCCCGTTTATGCACTTGTCGACTGCGGAGTCGTTGAGCCCGGCACCGTGGACGACGTTGATGATCTGGTTGTTGGTGAGCCCCGACGACGTCTCCGAGGGCTGCTTCAGGTACATGGCCTCCTGCACGGCAAGGAACGAGCTTGGATCGAAGTTCGCCACACAGGCTGCGGCGTTGTTTGAGCGTTGCGAGTATTGGGATCCGTTGTACAGCCGATTGAGGATCGCGACCGGGCGCACCTCAACGGTGGCCTTGCCCGCGGCGACCTGATCCTGGATCCAGGATGCGTTGGTCCCCTCGAAGGCCTGACACGACGAGCACGACCAGTCGACATAGCTGACGATCTGAGTGACCCCGGGGCCGGGCGTGGCAGCGGGCGACGGGGTTTGTTTCGGTTTCAAGGCCGCAGTAGTCACGGGCGCGGCCTTACCGTTTTGCGCGTTGAACACGATTCCGTCGGTAATCATGTTCTTCGGACCGGCGGTAGTCTGCGCGGCCGGGGTGCTGTTGGCGACGACCGCGATCACGATCGCCACGATCGCCACGATGGCGACGGTGACGGAAGTGGGAATCGCCCATCGACGGATGCGCTCGGCCCGCTTTTGCTTCTCACGCGTAAGCCGAGCGGCCTCGCGCGCTTGCTCGCGCTTGTCATTTTTGGTTAGTCGCTCTTCCGGCACGGCTCGAATCTATTGGGCGTGACCTTACAAACGCTGGAAGAAAGCCGAGAGGCGAGCCGCGGCGCTCGATCAGCGCTCATGACGACGAGTTAAGTGTGCTCCGACCGCGCTGTTTTCCGGCCGGCAAAAATGCCCGGCACGACCGGATCGAGCAAGACATCACTTATAGGAACGACAGCACGTTGAGCTGCAGCTGGGCGACCAGCGCCACGACTAGGTAACTGACAATCGTGATCGGAACAATCCAGGGCCGCAACGTCTTTCCGAGGGGCTGAAGAGTCCCCCCGTAGACGCCTTCGGCCAGATTATGGATCGTCACCGCCCAGAACAGCGGGATCGTTGCCGACCACACCACCATGCACCAAGGGCAGAGCGTCCCCAGGTGGAAGACGCTCTGGCGGATGAGAAAGATCACGAACGCAAAGGCTCCGACGATCCCGATGTTGAAAGCAATCCAGAACCACCGGGCGAAGCGGGCCCCCGCGAGCAGGGCGAAACCCACCGCGATTACGGCGGCGAAGCCTCCGAGTCCGATCACTGGGTTCGGGAAGCCAAACACGGACCCCTCGGGCGAAAGGAGATTCGCTGTGCACTGCACAAGCAGGCTGAAGTCGCAGCTCTGTTTCACGTCGGGGTGCTCGTAAGCCAGGAACTTGTCCAACGTCAGATTGAACGCTGCCCACCACCCGGCTCCGCCCGCGAGGATGAGGAAGATCGCCAGAGTCCAGGGACGGCGGGGCGCGGTCTGAGCATCGGTCACCTGGTGATTATCGCGATGACTGGGTGGGGAAACGCCGACAATCACCGTGACGTGCGATAATTCATCAGAAGTCGACGCGAGCCGCGCTCGCGACGCACCCAAATGCAGCTTGACCGGGCACGCTCACCGTGAGCGAACCGGGCCACGAGCGCACCAGACGCTGTGTCGTTTGAGCACAAGGTCTAAGTGCAGCACGTGTCGGACAGCCAGTTCCGAGGTGCAGGATTGCGAACCGCAGTTGCCGCGCCGCGCAGTGAGAGTACGCACACCACAGGATTTGTTTTCACCGCGTGCGGTGAACGCACGAGAGTACCCGGAATGGCGCGGCCATTATTCGGATGAGGAGCGCACCAGCGATGGTGGATGACACACGTTCAGACGACCAGACCAGCGACGGGGTCGGCGATGTTGCCGGAGTCCCGGGCGAGAAGGCGAAGCGGACCCCCCGCAAACGCATGAGCGTGAGGGAGCGGCTCGGCGTGAAGAGCGCTGCCAGCCATGTCAGTGCCGATGCTGAGGCCCCGGTCGCGCCGAAGCGCCGGGGCGGCGCGAAGAAGTCCCCCCCGGAGATCGCGAAGAGTGCAGCATCAGCGGCGCCCGAGGAGGCGGCCCAGAAGCCGACCCGTCGCGCCAGCAGCGCGATTGCCCCGCTGCTCTTCCAGGCTCCCGATCTGCCGACTCCTTCGCCCGAAGCGATGGCCCGAGAGGGCGCTCCCGGCCGTCAGCCGCAGCAGCGCGGGGGGGGAGGCCCCTCCAACGGTCCCGCAGAGGATGACGAGTCGGACACCGCCACCAGCCGCCGTACCCGCACGCGCCGTCGCTCCGGTGACGCACCGCGTGAGGGCGAAGCAGAGGACGCCCCGAACACCACCGTGCGGGTGCGCCAGCCACGTCAGCAGCAGGAGCCCAAGCTGATCACCGAGCCGCAGCGCGTCAAGGGCTCGACCCGGCTCGAAGCGAAGAAGCAGCGTCGCCGCGACGGAAGGGACGCCGGTCGGCGTCGCCCGGTTGTCACGGAGGCCGAGTTCCTGGCTCGCCGCGAGAGCGTGGACCGCGTGATGGTGGTGCGCAGCAAGTTCGGGCGCATCCAGATCGGCGTGCTGGAGGATGGCGTGCTGGTCGAGCATTACGTGGCCCGCGCCGCCGACGCCAGCCTGATCGGCAACGTCTACCTCGGTCGCGTGCAGAACGTGCTGCCGAGCATGGAGGCTGCTTTCGTTGACATCGGCCGCGGCCGCAACGCCGTGCTGTACTCCGGTGAGGTCGACTGGGAGGCCGCAGCCGCTGCCGCGGACAGCGACGGACGCGACGGCAAGAACCAGCCGCGTCGCATCGAGCTGGCACTGAAGCCGGGCGACCGCGTGCTCGTGCAGGTCACCAAGGACCCGGTCGGCCACAAGGGCGCCCGACTCACCAGCCAGGTCAGCCTGCCCGGTCGCTACCTCGTCTATGTGCCAAACGGATCCATGAACGGAATCAGCCGCAAGCTGCCGGACACCGAGCGCGCGCGCCTCAAGAAGATCCTCAAGGAGGTGCTTCCGGATGACGCGGGCGTGATCGTGCGCACCGCCGCCGAGGGCGCCACCGAGGAGCAGCTCACTCTCGACGTGCAGCGTCTCACCAGTCAGTGGGCCGAGATCGCCCACGCCGTGGAGACCCAGCAGGCGCCTGCCATGCTGCACAGCGAGCCCGACCTGTTGATCAAGATCGTGCGCGATGTGTTCAACGAGGACTTCCAGAAGCTCGTGGTCGACGGGGACGACGCGATGGGGACGATCGCGCCCTACGTAGGGGCCGTTGCCCCCGACTTGGTGGGGCGTGTCCAGGCCTATACGGGCGATCGCGACTCCTTCGACGATTACCGCATCTCCGAGCAGATCGAGAAGGCGCTTGAGCGCAAGGTCTGGCTGCCCTCCGGTGGCTCGCTGATCGTCGACCGTACCGAGGCCATGACGGTCATCGACGTCAACACCGGCAAGTTCGTCGGGACGGGCGGCAATCTTGAGGAGACCGTCACCAAGAACAACCTCGAAGCGGCCGAGGAGATCGTGCGTCAGCTTCGCCTGCGGGACATCGGCGGCATCATCGTCGTCGACTTCATCGATATGGTGCTCGAGTCGAACCGCGACCTAGTGCTGCGTAGGGTGGTCGAGTGCCTCAGCCGCGATCGCACGAAGCATCAGGTCGCCGAGGTCACCAGCCTGGGTCTGGTGCAGATGACTCGCAAGAAGCTGGGACTCGGCCTCGTGGAATCATTCAGTGAAAACTGTGAGGTTTGCGCTGGCCGCGGAATCGTCATCCACCACGAGCCCGTTTTCAAGCACCGCCAGGAGTCTGGCGCGTCCCAGGGCGGCGCCCAGAGCGGGAGCGGCCAAAATGGTAGCGCGTCCGCGCGCGGTCGCCGCGGACGTGGCGGCTCGAGCGGCGGTGTTCAGACCGCAAACACGGCCCCGAAGAACGGCCACGGTCCAACCGGCACCCACGCGATCACCGACGACGTGCGGAACGCGCTCGCCCAGATCGCCAAGAGCACGGTTCCGCACGCCGAACCCGGGGAGCCCCTTACCGGCGTTGCCGTCGAGTACGGCCTCACGCTGACCAAGGTCAAGGAGGAGGCCCCGTCCCCCGCCGAATCCGAGTCCGAATCCGAGGCCGAATCCCAGGCCGCCGGTGAGATCCTCGACTTCCCGGTGACCGCGGCGCAGAGCTCGCGCGGCTCGCGTCGCGTCTCCGCGCAGGATGCCGAGCAGCTCTTCGACTCGGTGCTCGGTGCGCTTCCCGAACCGAAGCAACCCGGGCAGGGGCGTACGCGCGGCTCGCGCCGGGCATCCAGTTCCGGAGCGGTTGTGACCCCTACGGAAGCTGCTGAGTAGTCTCAACGCCGCGAGCGGCATCGTCGGCGAGAGCCTTTTTCTGGAACTGAGTGATCCGCAGCCCGCTCTTCTGCAGGCGTCGCAACAGCTCGCGACCAGTGACCGGTTCTGCCCCCTGAGCGATCAGCTCCTCGCGGCGTTCAAGCGGCACGTCATAGTGATCGTGGTCGAACGCGCGCCGCGGAATGCCCGCGTGACCCGCGAAAGAATGCAACTCATCCAGCTCGGAATCGCTGACAAGATGGGCCCAGACGGTGCCGTGAGCTGGCCAGATGGCCTCGTCGATCAGCACGGTCATTCGGCGATCATAAGCGGGAGATGCAACGCATGTCGGACTCGATCACGAAAGCGATCACACGCCCCGGGATGGTCCCCGCCTTCTTCGCCGGGCTCGGAGTCTTCGCTCTGCTGCTGGCGATCGCGATCCTGCAGTCACTGTTCACGACGCTCTCTGCCGTCTCGGGCACGGCGACGGCCAGCGGCTACGCGGGTCGGATCCTCACGACCCAACTGCTCGCCTCCGGTACCGGGCCACTCCCTTTCTCCATCGGGGTGTTCCTGTGCTTCTGGCAGCTGGCGCCGATCGCTCCGAAGCTCCGGCTTGCCCATGTCGTGACCCGGTCGATTCTCGCCACGCTCGGGGGTGGGCTGCTGCTCTGGCTCGTGTTCGTCGTCGCGCAAACGATCGCCGACATGTTTGCGTCGTCAGCCGGAGGAACCCTGCAAGTATTCGACAGCCTCGGACCAGATGCTCTCGCTGCCTTGTTCGGAGCGCTGTCGGCCATTGTGGGATACTTGCCGCCGGTCGCGCTGTCGGGAATCCTGCTCTGGGGATGGCTGCAGCGTCATCCGCATTCGAGGGCCGTTCACGGCGCGCTCGACGAGGTTTGACCCATCCCGGTTTTTACCGGTATCGTTGCCCCTTGGTGTCCGTTGGGCTGAGCCCGCGATGATGCGCCAAGACTTCCATTTTTCAGGTGAGGAACATTCGTGGTTTACGCAATCGTGCGCGCTGGTGGGCGGCAGGAGAAGGTCGAGGTCGGCACCATTGTCGTTCTCGACCGCATCAAGGCCGACAAAGACGGCAACATCCAGCTTTCGCCGGTGCTCCTGGTCGACGGTGACACCATCACGCACGACGCCAAGTCGCTCGCGAAGGTGACCGTCACGGCCGAGGTTATTACCGACCTGCGCGGCCCGAAGATCGTCATTCAGAAGTTCAAGAATAAGACCGGGTATAAGAAGCGTCAGGGTTTCCGCGCCGACCTCACCCGCGTCAAGATCACCGGCATCAACTAGCCTCACCCGCCTGAAAGGCTCGGACACAGACATGGCACACAAAAAGGGTGCATCTTCGACGCGAAACGGTCGCGACTCCAATGCGCAGTATCTCGGCGTCAAGCGCTTCGGCGGCCAGGTCGTCAAGGCCGGCGAGATCATCGTCCGCCAGCGCGGCACGCACTTCCACCCGGGCGAGAATGTTGGTCGCGGTGGGGACGACACGCTGTTTGCCCTCGCGGCCGGTGCGGTGCAGTTCGGCACAAAGCGCCGCCGCAAGGTCGTCAACATCATCGAGGCGACGGTTTCCTCCGGGGTCTAGGGCTCTGGCTCGTCTCGAGCCCACCCGCGCGAGCGAGCTTCGGCTCGCTCGACGCATTTAACGCAGCAGTGCGGATCCAACGGCAGTGCAGGAGGAGCAACTCATGGCGACATTCGTCGACCAAGTGACTCTCCACCTGCGTGCTGGCCACGGCGGTAACGGCTGCGTCTCGGTAAAGCGCGAGAAGTTCAAGCCGCTCGCCGGCCCCGACGGGGGTAACGGAGGACACGGCGGCGACATCATCCTGGTCGCCGAGGCGCAGACCACGACGCTACTGGGCTACCACCGGGCGCCGCACCGTTCGAGCGACAACGGCGGGCCCGGCATGGGTGACCACCGCTCGGGTTACGCCGCCGAGACGCTGATCCTCCCCGTGCCGGTCGGCACGGTCGTCTCGAACGACGACGGCGAAGTGCTCATCGACTTCGACGCCCCAGGCCTCGAGTACGTTGTCGCGCCCGGAGGCCAGGGCGGACTCGGCAACGCGGCCCTGGCCAACACCAAGCGAAAAGCCCCCGGCTTCGCGTTGCTCGGCACTGACGGCTGGGAAGGTGACATCCGCCTCGAGCTGAAGACCGTCGCGGATATCGCGCTGGTCGGCTACCCGAGCGCTGGCAAGTCCAGCCTGGTCGCCGCCATGAGCGCGGCCAAGCCAAAAATCGCGGACTACCCGTTCACGACCCTCCACCCAAACCTTGGTGTCGTGGAGTCGGGTGAAACCCGCTACACGATTGCCGACGTCCCGGGCCTGATTGAGGGCGCGAGCGAGGGCAAGGGGCTCGGCCTGGAGTTCCTGCGGCACGTGGAGCGCTGCAGTGCGCTGCTTCACGTGCTCGACTGCGGCACCCTCGACCCTGGTCGCGATCCGATCAGCGATCTTGACGTGATCCTGGGCGAGTTGGCCGCGTATCCCGTGCCTGCGGGACAGAAACCGCTGCTTGAGCGCCCGCAGTTGATCGCGCTGAACAAGGTCGATGTGCCCGACGGCCGCGAGTTGGCGGAGTTCGTGAAGCCTGCCCTTGAGGAGCGCGGCTACCGGGTTTTCGAGATCTCCGCGGTGAGTCGCGAGGGGCTGCGCGAGCTGTCGTTCGCGCTTGCCGAGTTGGTGGAGGTCGACCGCGCGGTGAAGGCGGCCATGCCGGTGCAGCAGCGCATCGTCATCCGCCCCCGGGCAGTCAACGAGGTCGAGTTCGTCATCAAGGTTGAGGGTGGCACCGAGCCGATTTACCGGGTCATTGGCGCGAAGCCCGAGCGCTGGGTGCAGCAGACCGACTTCACCAACGAGGAGGCCGTCGGTTTCCTCGCCGACCGCCTGGCCAAGCTGGGCGTCGAGGAGCAGCTCTTCAAGTCGGGTGCCGTCCCGGGGTCAACCGTCATGATCGGCGCGGGCGCTGGCGTCGTCTTCGACTGGGAGCCCACGCTCACCTCGGCCGCCGAACTCATGACGAGCCCCCGGGGCACCGACCCGCGCTTCGACGACAACCGCCGCGCGACCCGCGGTCAGCGTCGCGAGGAATATTTCGAGCGCATGGATGCCAAGGCTGCTGCCCGCGCCGAGCTTGCCGCCGAGCGCGAAGCAGGCATCTGGAACGAAGACGCTGGCACCTGGGATGCCGAGGAACGCGACGGAGGCAACGGCTGATGGTCGAGGCCTCGTCGCCTGCCCTCCGCCGAGAGGTGGTCGGTGCCAAGCGCATTGTTGTGAAGGTCGGATCCTCGTCGATCAGCGGTGACAATGTCGGCCAGATCACGCCGCTGGTGGATGCCCTCGCGGCAACGCACGCGCGCGGCACCGAGGTCATCTTGGTGTCCTCCGGCGCAATCGCCACCGGAATGCCGTACCTGCAGTTGGACTCCCGACCCACCGACCTTGCCACCCAGCAGGCGGCTGCAGCCGTCGGCCAGAACGTGTTGATTTACCGCTACCAGGACAGCCTCGATCGCTTCAAGATCGTCGCCGGACAGGTGCTCCTCACGGCGGGCGATCTCGAGAATCCGACCCACCGCAGCAACGCGCAGCGGGCCATGGAGCGGCTGCTCGGCCTTCGCATCCTCCCGATCGTGAACGAGAACGACACGGTCGCGACCCACGAGATCCGCTTCGGCGATAACGACCGGCTCGCGGCCCTGGTGAGCGAGCTCATCGGCGCGGATCTGCTTGTGCTTCTGAGCGACGTGGATGCCCTGTACACCCGTCCGCCGCAGGAGCCGGGTGCGCGCCGGATCCCGCACGTCCCCTTCGAGGACGATCTCTCGGGCGTCGAACTCGGCGACATCGGCGCGGCCGGTGTTGGCACCGGGGGTGCGGGCACCAAGATCGCGGCGGCAAAGCTCGCCGCGGCAACGGGAACGTCCGTGTTGCTCGCCTCGACCCGGAATGTGGGGGCCGCTCTCGCTGGCGAGGTCACCGGCACCTGGTTCGACGCCGCGCCGCGCACCTAGCCCCAGGCCCACTCCCGACCAACCGCCACCCGCCACGAGCGGCCTCGCCACCTGCCGTCCGCCACCTCGCGGCACCGCTTCTTGCGAAATCCAGGAGTGGATGTGGCGGGCGTTGCTGGTGAGACACGAACGCCAACTTCTGCCCCACGGCTTCCTGCATTTCGGAAGGGATAGGCGCGGTGGAGTGCGGCGCGTGGTCCGCGGGTCGACCTTAGCTAGCCGCCAGTAGCGCCTCGCGCTCGACCTCGCGCCGCGGCGCCGGGACGAGGGGAGTCGCCAGCGCCGGTGCGATCGCCATGATCGCGAACGCAGCCGGGAAACCGACTACCCCGATGAGAGCTCCCATTGCTGGGGCGACAATAGCCGAGGCGAGGAACTGGCCGGTGTTCTGGATTCCGAGCCCGCGTCCGGACCAGTGCGGTCCGGCGAACTCGGCTACTGCCGTGAAGGCGAGGCCGTTGTCAGCGACACTGACGCAGCTGGCCAGGATGTAGCTGACCGCGGCCGCGACACCCCATTCGAGAGCGCCAGCCCCGGCTGTGAGCAGCAGCAGCGCGATCCCGATGATGGCCACCCAGCGCAGCGGCCGAAGCCGACTGCCCACCCGGTCGCTCAGGATTCCGACCGCCACCCGCCCGCCCGCCCCGAGAAACGAGGCGATTGCCACCACGCCGCCAGCCGCGAGGGTCGTAAAGCCGAACTCGGTGACGAACCACACCAGTCCGAACGTCGAGAGGGCGAACTGCGGAATCACCAGCAGGATCGACACGAGATGGATGCGAAGCAGCGTGCGGTCTCGGCGGTACGGGTTGTCGCTCTGCCCCTCGATACGCACGCGCTCGGGGCGTCGTGGATCCACGACGACGAGCCAGCAGGTCACGGCACTGACCCCGAGCAGGATCGCGCCGAAGACAAACGCGGGTGCAGTGTTGTTCGCGGCGACCAAGGGCGGGATCGTGAGCGCCGCCACGGCGGTGCCGAGCGGGACGCAGCTCTGCCGGATGCCCATGGCGAATCCGCGCTTCTCCTTCGCGAACCAGCCCACCACCACGCGTCCACTCGTCACATTCGTGGCGGCCGCGCCAATGCCAGCCACGACGAGGAGAGCACCGAGCGCGGCGTAGGCCGTCACCAGGCTCGCCATGATCACTGAGGCGGTGGCTATGAGGAGCCCGCCGACCAGGATTCGGCGCTCGCCCCAGCGGTCGGCAGCCGCGCCCCAAGCGATCAGGGCGAGCACGAATCCGAGATTGGGGGCCGCAGCGAGCAGACCGGCCTGAGCCAGCGTCAGACCGCGCACCGTGTGCAGCAGGGGGATCAGGAACGCCGGGATCGAAATCACCACGGTGGTCGATGCCTGCGCGAAGACCGCAACCGCGAGCATCGCCCAGGGACGCGGTGAGCGCAGCCCTCGCCAGCTGGGAGCGAGCGAGACGTACACCCGGTCAAGCCTAGGCGCGCGCACGCGCCGTAGAATCGCCCTATGTCCGACACTGCCGCCGTCGAAACCGCGGTTGCGCCCCGCTCGCTAGACGACAAGTTGGATGCCGCCCGCCGCGCGTCGCTCGTGCTCGCTACCACGGCATCCGGCCCGAAAGACGCGGGTCTCGCGGCGATCGCGCTGGCCATCGGCAGCAATTCGGCACGCGTTTTACCCGCGAACCAGCTTGATCTCGCAAACGCCCGCGACAACGGCCTGAGCGCCGGAATGCAGGATCGCCTGCGTCTCGACGATGACCGTCTCGCGAGCCTGGCCGCGGCTGTGCGCGAGGTGATCGCTTTGCCCGACCCGGTCGGGGGAGTCGTGCGCGGGTCCACCCTTCCCAACGGGCTCTTGCTCAGTCAGGTGCGCGTGCCGTTTGGGGTTGTCGGCGCGATCTACGAGGCCCGACCGAACGTCACCATCGACATCGCGGCGCTCGCCCTGAAGAGCGGGAACGCTGTCGTGCTGCGCGGGGGGTCCGCGGCCGAGAACACCAACCGCGTGCTCGTCGAACTGCTGCAGGAGGCGCTCGAGAGCGTCGGTCTGCCCGCCGACGCGGTGCAGACGATCGACGAGTTCGGTCGCGACGGCGCCACTCGCCTGATGCAGGCCCGCGGCAAGGTCGACGTGCTGATTCCGCGCGGCAGCGCTCAACTCATCGATACCGTCGTGCGGGAGTCGAAGGTGCCGGTGATCGAGACGGGTGCCGGCGTGGTGCACGTGTTCCTCGATGAGAGCGCCGACGAGCAGATGGCGGTCGACATCGTGGTCAACGCGAAGGTGCAGCGCCCCAGTGTGTGCAACGCGCTGGAGACTCTGTTGGTGGATGCCCGAGCGGCCGACCGGCTACTGCCGCCGGTGCTGAGCGCCCTTCGAGCCCATGGCGTCACGTTGCACGCCGACGAGCGGGCGCGCGCGATTTTCCCTGACGCGATCCCAGCGGTTGACGAGGACTGGGCCACTGAGCATATGAGCCTGGACCTCTCGGTCGGCGTTGTCGACGATTTGGATGCCGCGCTCAATCACATCCGACGCTTCTCGACCCACCACACCGAGTCGATCATCACCAACGACTCGAGCCGGGCCGAGCGCTTCCTGGCTGAGGTGGATTCTGCCGTGGTCATGGTGAACGCCTCCACGCGTTTCACCGACGGTGGCGAGTTCGGATTCGGCGCCGAGGTTGGCATCTCTACACAAAAGCTCCACGCGCGCGGCCCGATGGGCCTCCCCGAGCTCACCAGCACCAAGTGGATCGTGCGCGGCACGGGCCAGGTGCGAGGGTGACCCAGGCCGCCCGGGTAGAGTTGGGGCAGATTTCGACGAATCCGATCACTTCGGAGAGGACCGCATGTCGCTGCTGAGTACCCTGTTACTGGTTGGCATCCGTGCCGAGGAGGCGCCCGCCGCTCTGGTGATGCCGAACTGGGCATTCCCGTTGATCGCCGCGGCAATCTTCACCCTTCTGGGCTTCATCACCTGGAGCTACCGGGATGTCGCCAACCGTCAGGGCAACAAGAGCGGTGCTCAGCCGGACGACTCAGACGCCGGACACGGCCACCACTAGATCGCACAGCGCGTGAGCGAATCAGGCAGCGCCAGGCGACCACGCCGGGTCGGCGTCATGGGCGGCACGTTCGACCCCATCCATCATGGCCACCTCGTGGCGGCCAGTGAAGTGCAGCAGCGCTTCGAGTTGGATGAAGTCGTTTTTGTGCCAGCCGGACAGCCCTGGATGAAAGAGGGCGTCAGCCTCGCTGAGCACCGGTATTTGATGACCGTCATCGCCACCGCGTCGAATCCTCGGTTCACGACGAGCCGGGTGGACATCGAGCGGGGCGGTCCCACGTACACGATCGACACCCTGCGCGATCTGCGCCAGCTGCATCCGGATGCCGACCTCTTCTTCATCACGGGAGCTGACGCAGTCGCCCAAATCGTCGAGTGGAAAGAGGTCGACGAGCTTTGGGAATTGGCCCATTTCGTCGCCGTTTCGCGTCCCGGCCACCCATTGAGCATTCGCGGATTGCCGGAGCAGGGCGTAAGCTCTCTCGAGGTACCCGCCCTTGCAATTTCGTCAACAGATTGCCGACGGCGAGTCGACCGGGGATTCCCGGTGTGGTACTTGGTCCCCGACGGTGTTGTTCAGTACATCTCCAAGCATCACCTCTACCGGAGTAGGACATGACGACATACCAGGACCCGCCTTTGCAATCGCGACGAGCCGCGCGCCAGGGTGAGCGGGCGCAGGCCGAAGGCACAACTCAGAATGTCCCCGACTCTGCGGATTCCGTGGCGCGCGCCATCGCGGCGGGCACGGCCGAGCCGCTGAACTACGCCACCACAAGTCGTCCGCCGCTCCCCCAGTACGACGGGCAAAATCTGCGCCCGCGTCGCACCTTCGAGTCCGCCGACCACTCTGTTCTGCCGCCCAACGAGACCGTGTCGAGCTATCGGCCCAGGGACTTCAGCCCGGAAGGTCGCCGCTCGACGCCGACCTGGTCACCGCAATACGGGGGAGTCGGCAACGACGGCACCGTCGAGTTCCAGACGCAGGGTCGCGAGAACGTACCCGTGGCAACGGCGCCTGCGGCGGCCAGCACCGCGTCGGCCTCGGCGCCCGTCTTCGAGGCACCCGCAGCGTCGAGCCCCGCGGTGATCGAATACACCATGACCCGCCGGGAACTGCGCGCGCTGCGCGAGGCGGGTCTCATCACAGATGTGACGGACCTGTCCCAGCTGATCCAGCAGTTTCCCGTTCCTAGCGAGCCGCCGGTCGCCGACGGCCAGCAAGCTGAGGTCGCGTCGGCACGGAACGAGCAAGCTGAGACCGCTCGCGACGTGCCCGCCGATGAGGCTCAGGTCGCCGGCGTCGCGGTGTCGGAAGGGCCCGCAGAGAATGCCCCGGCGGCGGTTGCCGCGATCTTGGACCCGATTCCGCTCGTTGCGCCCGCTCCGCAGTCCTCGTCACGGCTCAATTCGGCGCTCGCTGAGTTCGATGCCCTCGCCGCGGGCCGCGAGCCAGCCGTCGTCTCTGCGGATGCTCCCTCACCGGTCACCGGTCGCCGCGCAGTGGCCCCGCTGGTCGATGAGGCGCCCGTGGCGAATAGCGAACAGCCCGTCGAGCTCTCGGGCGTCGAGCCACAGTTGTTCATCGCAGCCGAACTCTTCACTCAGCCGGAGCCGCTGCCGCCCTCGACCGAGGGGCTTTCCGCCTTTGACGCGTTGTTCCAGCCGCCGTCGGCAGCGAATGCCGTGGTCGTGGCCTTGCCGCTCGACGTCAGCGAGGTGCACCACGATGTGATCGAGGCGGAACTCGAGTCCGATGCCGAGCGATCCGCGGAGCCCCCGGTCGCGGCTGCAGCTTCGACTGCCGCTCAGTTGCTCGCTCCTCCTCTGCCGAACGTCGTCCCAGTGCCTCTTGTCCTAGTGCCTCTCGTCCCAGTGCCTGTCGTCCCAGTGCCTGTCGTCCCGGTGCTGGTCGACCCGTTGATGGCCGCGCCGGCCCCTCAGGGCTCTCCGGCTCTCGTCCCGCCGCCTGCCTACCCGACGCCGGTCGACCTTCCCGCGCCGTCCGCCACGCAGGCGCCTGTCGCGGTGTCGCCGTTCGATTTCCTGGTCGTCGCGCCCCAGGCCGAGCCAGCGTTACCAGAAGCCGCGTCGTTGGAGCCCGCTGTCGGGCACTGGTCGACCCAGGCTGATATCGATGATGCCGAGCAGACCAACAAACCGACCATCTCGCGCAGAGTGGGCGCTGGCAACGGTGCGATCACGACCAGCGCGCTGGTTCTGCCGTCGGTGCCTGAGCACCAGATCGGTGGGCCGATCGGTGACGGGGGCGGGATTTTGCTGACCGGCTCGATCTCGCTTCCCGACAGCCTCTCCCTCACCGGCGCGCTGCCCTCGCAACTCGACCAGTCAGACATCGACCACATTCTCGATCCCGGTGATCTCCAGGTTGCCTCGACGGATTCCGCACCGGTCCGCGCGATCCGTGCTGTCAGCACGCACACCGCGTCGGGCGGGATTGTTTCACCCACTAAGCCCAATGGGACTCGCGGGTTCACCATCCTGATCATCGCCGCATCGGCCATGGCGGTGGTCGTGGTGGGCTTGCTCGTCGCTGGCCTCGTCTCGGGCACGCTCTGAGTGCGTGACAGGGACATCCGAAGGACACAGTGACTGCATCTGAACACGCTCGCGGACTCGCGCGAATCGCGGCGGCGGCGGCCGATTCCAAGCAGGCCGAGGATCTGGTGGCGCTCGACGTCTCTGGACCGTTGCCGCTGACCGATATCTTCCTGATCGCGAGTGGACGCAACGAGCGCAACGTGCTCGCAGTGGCATCAGAGGTCGAGGACCAGCTCAACGGTGCTGGCGTCAAGACGCTGCGTCGTGAAGGCCGCTCCGAGGGCCGCTGGGTCCTGCTGGACTTCGGCGACCTGGTGGTGCACGTCTTCCACGAGGAAGACCGCATGTACTACTCGCTTGAGCGCCTCTGGAAGGACTGCCCGGTGGTTCCGCTGGACCTTCCCGAGCATTCCGCCGCCGAATCGGCCTAGAAGGCTGCGCGCACCCGATCCCACCAGGCTTCGGAGATCGGTCGAGCCTGGTCGGCCAGACGGATGCCACGCTCGTGTGTCTGTTCACGTGCGGCCCAGACGTTCTTGACCGTGTCGCCGCCTCCCGCTTGCAAAAGATCCGTCAAAGACAGGAGCGCGCCGTGTCCGTCCGCTCCCTGACCGAATGAGCCCAGCGCGCCGCGAAGCTTGACCTCGGTGTATTCGTCGACCGGGATCCCGATCGTGGGAACCCCACCTGGGCCAGCGAAGACGGCGGGGTGGTAGCGGCTGCTGATGACCAGATCGGCATCGCGCGCGAGCCGCGCGCTCGACGGGACGTCGCTAGTCGGGGCGACGCGGAACCGTGAGGTTCGCAGCCGTGCTGCGATCGCGGCGTGCACGGCCGAGTCGCCACGCACGTCGCCCGCGTTCGTCTCGGCACCGTGCATCGACGCGAAGTGCGCGTGGAACACCAGCTCCAGTCCGGTCTGGTCGACCGCCGTGTCGAGCAGCCGGGCGTATGCCGCCGCGGCCAGTTCGGAATCGGCATCCCCGACATGGCGGGCGATCGTCACGAGCGCGTAGGGCTCGGCGAGCGGGGGTGGGGACGTCTCGCGCCCGTCGATCAGGAAGCTCGCGTCGTCCGCGGTCTGCCGGGTGCGCTCAGCTTCGACACCCAAGCGCGCTACCAGGGAGGCGGATGCGGCCTCACGGGTGCCGACGAGCACGGCCGAGCGCAGCATCCAGGCCACCGTCTCGCGGTCAGCGGGTGAAAGCACGGGACCGATCGTTTGCCCGCTGAGCACGAAGGGGCGACCGTGCTCCTCGGCCATCCGTGCGAGGCCGGCTCGCTCGACAATGTGCGACGGCCAGACCGAGGAGATGTTGCCACCGCCCGTGACGAGCACCCCGTCAGAATCCGCGATGAGGGCGCTCAGTTTTTCCGCAGAACCGCCGCGGCTCAGCGGGAGCACCGCCGAGACGCCGTACCGTTCCGCGGTGTCTGCGGGGTTCGACGAGATCGCCGTGATCCTCTCGACTCCGCGGCGTCGCAACTGCCGTGCCGCCTCGTCGAACATCGCCTCGTCGCCGATGTGAATCATGTTGTCAACGGGTCCGATGTCGCCGATCATGACGAGATGCATGGTGAGTCCGATTCTGTCAACCCCAGGAATGATCAGCCTGCTGACGTTACGATCGAGATCGTGCGGTGCGGACTTCAGCGGCGCACGAAAGGGGACTCGATCGCCATGGGTATTCAAACATCGCTCGACGCCGTCGTGCAGTCGGACCGACTCATCGACGCGATGCGCCTTGCGGACGATCTGGCGTTCGAGGCGAGTCGCGACGGTGGCACGCGCACGATCCGCGTGCTGTCAACCGCGCTGGCCAGGGAAGACAGCGTGGTCGCGATTGCCGCCACCCACGCCCTCGGGCAGATGTTCGACGAGCAGGTCGACACCGTGTTGTCCGGGCTGCTGTCCGACGACCGCCGCTTCCTGAGAGAGCACGCGGCCTGGGTGCTGGGTGCGCGTCCGCCGCGCTACGACACGATCGGGCGGCTGATCGCCCACGTTGCCGCCGGCGGCTTCTCGGGGATGCTCGCCCAACGAACGCTCGAGCAGTGGTCATCCGCAGCGTCCCAGCACGTCGCGATCGGACTCGAGGCCGCTCTGTTGGGCATCCGCGAGCCGGATTCGCGAGCGCGTGTCGTCGAGACGCTCGGCCTGGTGCGCCACCGCATGGCCGCACTCCCGATCATCCGCATCGCGCAGGATCCCTCGGAAGACCAGGTGGTGCGAATCGCCGCGATCTCTGCAATGGGTCAGCGTGTGGGAGACCTCGAAATCGCAGCCATTCTGGATGCGCTGGCGAGGGGCGATGGCGTCACCGCTGAGGTCGCGCGACTTGCACTCGTCGACCTCTGGGCCGGAATCGACGATCGTGACTCCTCCCGCTCAGGCTTGACCGTCGCGCAACTCTTCCTGCATGCCGACATCGACGCCCAGCTGACGCAAGCGGGTAGAGGTGACAACGGCGGTATCGCGACCCTCCTGGTGCGCTTGGGCAATGCCCTGGTCGCCCGGCAGGAGGACGGGTCTGCCGGCGTTGAGCGGGTCATCACGATGTCGCGTGGGAGCGTGTCGGCGGCGCTGGAGAGCGTCGGGGATGTCGCATCTGCCTCATCCGGCCACCTCTACGGCCGCGTCCCGCTGCTCACTGAGCCGGTCGCATCGGCGGCAGCCTGGCCGCTCCGCGTTCCCGCCCGCCGTGGCATCCGTCGGATCCTGCGGGCCGC
>JAYTXO010000017.1:0-7675 GCA_043742905.1 Microbacteriaceae bacterium
CGCGGCTGAAGGGAAAATGTCGGGCGAGAGAGTCAGCCCGGAACTCGGCGCCTCAACAGCGGGCGTGATGGCGATCGAGAACGGGCTCGCTGCCACCGGAGTGGCTGCGGGCAGACGGGCAACGGGCGGGGCAGATGCGGGCGCTCCAGCGAACGGAAAGAGCTGGTCGATCGGTTTGGCGAGTGGCTGCTCAACCTGCCAGGCCGGGGAGGCGGGCGCAGCAGCGGCAGGGTCGGGGGTGATTCCGAGGATCGGGAAGGCATCCGCTGAGACCGGAATCGGCGGGCCGTCAGTCGGTGTCGCCGTGAGCGCAAGCCGGACGGGGACGCCGCTCAGGGCCACCTCATCCGAGATTTCGGACAGGCCCGACCATTCGGGAACGTAGGCCTGACCGTCGATGGCTTCAGCCATCTTGAAGACGGAGTTGCGCGGGATGTAAATCCCGGGCGCATCTACGGGCGCCTCAACGGGCGCCTCGAGAGCAGGCGTAATCGGCGTGACCGGTGCGACCGGACCTGTCGTGGGAGCGGCATCCTCGGATGTGGTGCTCGCCGGATTGCTCGCTGGAGTGGTCTGCGGAGTCCAGTTGGCCCCGTCCCACCAGCGCAACTGTGCAGCGTCAAGCGGATCCGAGTACCAGCCTCCGGCCGGCGTCAGCGAAACATTGGACACGTGTTCCCCCGTTCAACGTTCCTGGCCCAACAGTAAGGGGGCATGCGCGCGCCGCCGAGTCCCCCATTCGGGGAGTGCGCCCGCGGCGGCCGTCGCTAGTGAGCGTTCAGGGTCAGTCAGGCGTACGAGAGCGTCTCGACGGGCAGCTCGACACGCGCACGCGGACGGGTCCGCGGGGCGGTCGACGGCTCGTGCAGCACGGGGTTAGCGCCCGCGGCGTGACGGCCGATGTACGTCACGATGGCCAGATGTGCGTGCGCCTGTGCGTCGGCGGCGGCGAAGGAGGCATCCGCCTCGGCCACCTGCGGCACCATGGGCGCTGCCAGCTGCTCGGCGATGGTCGGCAGCGCATCGACTGCTGGTGTGATCTCGAGCTGTTCATCGCCGGGCTGCTCAGCAGTCAGCGCTGCCACGTGCTCGGTCCAGTTCGTTCCGTCCCACCAGCGAAGCTGCCCAGACGTTTGCGGGTCCGGGTACCAGGCAGCGGCCGGGGCGTCATTCGGGTTTGACATCGAGGATCCCCCATCCAATGGGCGTCTGAGTCGGGTTCCCAGCTGCTCCACTTTGCAGCCTAATGAGGCCCGGATTCCGGGGTGAGTCCCCACTTCGGGGCCAGCCTTCGCGCCAGAAAGTCGCGACACACCAGCTCGTGCCCGTCGCCCACCCGGGTAGTTCCAGTGCGACGTCCCCACCCCTGGCATCTGTCTGAGGGAGCCGTCACAGCCCCATGGCGTAGCTGAACTGGCCCTGGTCGCCGTCGATGCTTACCCAGACCGGCTTGCTGACGCCGTTGGTCATGGTGGCGTTGCAGGTGTAGAGGGTGCCCAGTGTCGCCGCGTCGACGAACGGCGGGCAGTTGACTGCTGTGGCGCGCCCCGAGGCGACGTAGTCGCTCGAGATCGCGTTCTGGATGGTGAGCGCGTTCGAGAGCGGCTTCAGCCCTCCGGAGGCGTATGCGGCGGCTGGCAGGCCGATCGCAAGTGCGCCGACCACGAGGAACATCGCGAGCGGACCACTTCCTGCGACGCGCAGGCGACGCACGATCAGATAGCCGAGACCGCCGAGCAGAGCCCAGGCGGAACTCGGGGCGTCGAATCCGCGCGACAGCGTACGACCGTCGCTCAGCGCCCAGAGGAAGCCGAGCAGGTAGGGCAGCAAGAATGCGACCACGAAGACGACCGGATTTGCGGACACGTAGAAGTAGACGTAGGCGGCGGCGATCGCGACGGCGACGGTGAGTAGCGGTGTCAGAGCGATCAACCAGGCTACGCCGGTTGCGGTGCGCGCCGTGGCACGCACGCCCGGGTGAGCGCGCAGCCCGCCGGCGGCTTGCTGACCGGCCGGGTTGATCGGAGTCACGACCGCCGAGTTCGTGCCGCTGCCCGTGTCTGCGTCAGCGACACTGTTGGCGCCCGCGCCGTAGCCGAGTGCCGTGGCACTCATGACGATCTCGTTCTCCGAGATACCGATGCCGAACTGACGCTCCAACTCGCGGGAGGCGGCGATGCGCTGCTCGGTCGTTTCCGGCACCGTGATTGAGGGTTCTGCGACCGAGGTCGAGGCCGCGGTCACGACGAGATTGTCGGCGGCAGCAGCGCCCGCGATCGCGGCGGTGGCGTTCGGCTTCTCGCGCACATGCTCGGTCCAGGCGAGGCCATTCCACCAGCGCACCTGTTCGGGCAGCGCGGGGTCCTGGTACCAGCCCGCCGGAACGACGCGCGTTGCTTGATCAGTCACACGCATCCCTCCTCGGCGTTAGACGGCGCCGCCAGTCTACGAGCGGCCCCACGACAGTTCACGACCCCTTTCGGGGCGAGTCGCCACGGCCGGGCTCAGCTTGTGGCCGTGAAGACACCCCAGTCATCGACGCGCCAGTCGATCCAGCCGTTGGAGCGCTGGAGGCTGACGGTCACATCGTAGGTTCCTGCGCCCGGCTTGTGGGCCTGGCAGACGAACGATTGCTGCGGGATCAACGGCGGTGTTGTCGGGCAGCTAGCGGTGAGCTCGGTCCCAAGCACCGACGCGCTCTGGGCGATGGAAATCTCGGCCTGGTGGGCGAAGGTAGCCGGCGAGAGCTGGATGACGAGGCCCGGCACCGCGACGTTAGCGACCACGAGTGACAGGCCGAGCACCAAGAAGGTGAGCAACGGACCGAATCCGGTGCCCGATTCGCGCACCGTGCGCGTGAGACGCGAGATCAAGTACATGAGCACGGTCAGGAACGACCAGGCCCAACTGGCGGGCTGTTCGATGCCGGCGGCCTTCAGGGCGCGCCAGTCCAGGATCGAGAGCACGATGCCGGCGACATAGGGAAGCCCAAAGATCGCGGTCAGCAGCACGGATGACGGCGGCTGGCCAGCACCGGCGAGTAACAGGATGAGGCCGGCCATCAACGTGTACAGCGGCAGCAGCGTCAGGATCCACGCCGGGCCGGTATTGGTGGGCACCTCGGTGACGAGACGCTGACGGGCCAGCTCGGCCCCGGACCGCTGCGGCTCAGCCTGAGTAGTCGGGACAAAGGCGGTGGCTGACTCGCTGACGTGAGCGAAGGCCGAGCGCGGCAGAGGTGCCTCACCAAGGAGGTCGTCGAAGCGGGTGTCCATCTCGAACACGATGCTGGTGGGGGCGTCTTCGAGCTGGCCGGCGGCAGCGAGTCGCACGGCGGGCGACGGCTCGTCGACCGAGAGCTGGTCGCGTTCCGGTGCCTCGAGGGCGAGACCCGGGTCGGCGAATGCGGCGGCCGGCGAGACCGGCTGGCGCTCGGCGTCATCCGCTTCGGCCAGGCGTTCCCGCTCGCGGCGCTCGCGGCGGCTGAGGTCATGGTCGTCCGTGTAGGCGTCACCTTCGAAGGCCCGCT
This sequence comes from Microbacteriaceae bacterium, assembly GCA_043742905.1. Lineage (GTDB taxonomy): Bacteria > Actinomycetota > Actinomycetes > Actinomycetales > Microbacteriaceae > Lysinimonas. The sequence goes on from JAYTXO010000017.1 coordinate 3,530, forward strand.
GATCGAAGGGGCGATCGTCGAGCGGCTCATCGTCGGCGTACGCCAGCTTTGTCGTGACGGTCTCGTTGGCGGTCATCGGCTGACGCGCGTCGGAGATGTGTTCGGTCCAGGCGTGGTTGTCCCACCAGCGGAGCTGCGGCAGCCCGAGTGGGTCTGGGTACCAGCCAGCGGGAACGCGGACGTCTTCTTCAGGCACGCGCGCTCCTCACTGATGTCCAGGGGCGTGGTGAGTGCCCATTAATTGACCATCTAAATGGTATTGCGAAGGGGGCGGATGCAGGTAACAGCTGGCTTCACCCCAACCTGGGTACAAGACCCCGGGCCCGGGGTACAGGCTCGGGCCGCAGGGTCCGCAATACAGGGGACGCAGGGTGCGGAGCCGTCCCCCGAACGGGTGGGTATCCAACTCGGGGCGTCCATCGGTAGGGCAGACTCAAGTGTGCTCTCCGACCGGCTTCCCGACCCGCGCTCGGGGCAGCCTTTCGACCCTGATGACTTCGTCGGGATCTTCGACGACTGGGTGCGCGAGCGCGGCATCCGTCTCTATCCGGCGCAGGAAGAGGCGGTGCTTGAGCTGGTGCTTGCTAAGCACCTCGTGCTCTCGACACCCACCGGTACCGGCAAGTCGCTCGTGGCGCTGGCCGCCCACGCCATTGCGCTTGCCCAGGGGCAACGCAGCTGGTACACGGCACCGATCAAAGCTCTGGTAAGCGAGAAGTTCTTCCAGCTCGTCGAAGCATTCGGGGCCGAAAATGTCGGCATGGTCACGGGTGATTCGAGCGTGAATCCGGATGCGCCGATCCTGTGCTGCACGGCCGAAATCCTGGCAAATCTGGCTCTCCGACAGGGGGCCGACGCCCCCGCCGACCTGGTCGTGATGGACGAGTTCCACTACTACGCCGACCCCCAGCGCGGATGGGCGTGGCAGGTTCCGCTGCTCCTGTTGCCGCGTGCGCAGTTCTTGCTGATGTCGGCCACACTCGGGGATGTCACAGACCTCGCCGCCGACCTGGAGCGACGCAGCGGCCGCGAGGTCGCGCAAGTAACCGGCGTGACGCGGCCGGTGCCGCTCGACTACCGCTACGTCATGACGCCCGTGCACGAGACTGTTGAGCAACTTCTCGGCGACGGTCTCGCCCCCATCTACATCGTGCACTTCTCGCAGGCCACCGCGGTCGAACGCGCGCAGGCGCTGTCAAGCGCGAAGGTCGCCTCGCGCGAGCAGCGGGATGCCATTGCAGATGAGATAGGCGGATTCCGCTTCTCGCCCGGCTTCGGTGCCTCGCTGTCGCGGCTGATCCGCGCGGGAATCGGGGTACACCACGCCGGAATGCTGCCCAAGTATCGCCGCCTGGTTGAACAACTTGCCCAGCGCGGACTGCTGCGCGTGATCTGCGGCACCGACACCCTCGGAGTTGGCATCAACGTGCCTATTCGGACGGTGTTGTTCACCGGGCTCACGAAATATGACGGCGTGAAAATGCGGCAACTCTCGGCGCGGGAATTCCACCAGATCGCCGGTCGCGCCGGTCGCGCTGGCTACGACACCGCGGGCGAGGTGGTGGCCGAAGCGCCGGAGCACGAGATCGAGAACGCCCGCATCTCCGCGAAGGCCGAGAGCGCGGCCGCATCCGGCAAGCCAAAGAAGCCCGGCCAGAAGAAGAAGGCGCCAGACGGCTTCGTCAGCTGGGGTCCGCTGAGCTTCGACCGGATGATCGCCGCCGACCCCGAGACCCTGACCAGTTCGATGCAGCTCACCGCCGCGATGCTGATCAACGTGATTGGGCGGCTCGGCTCGAATGTCCCGGCGGGCGAACCCGGAAGCGCCTTTTCGAACGTGCGCTCACTCCTCTTCGACAACCACGAGAACCTGACCCGTCAGCGGGCGCTCGCACGGCGGGCGATCGGGATCTACCGCACCCTCCGTGCGGGCGGTGTCGTCCAGCAGACCGGTGGAGGGTTCGACGGGAGCGCCTCGATCCGGCTGACTCTCGAGCTGCAACCCAACTTTGCTCTCAATCAGCCGCTCTCCCCTTTCGCACTCGCGGCCTTCGAGCTGCTCGATCGCGACTCAGCCGGCTACGCCCTCGACATGATCAGCGTGCTGGAGGCGACACTTGACGACCCGCGAGCGATCCTGTCGCAGCAGCAGTTCCGAGCCCGTGGTGAGGCAGTCGCGGTGATGAAGGCTGAGGGGATCGAGTACGACCAGCGGATGGAACTGCTCGAGGATGTCACCTGGCCGAAGCCGCTCGAGGAGTTGCTCTCGATAACCTTTGAGACCTTCGCCTCGAGCCAGCCTTGGGTGCGCGACTTCGAGCTTTCGCCGAAGTCGGTCGTGCGTGAGCTCTACGAGCGGGCGATGACTTTCGGCGAGTTCGTCGCCTTCTACCAGCTGGGCCGCAGTGAGGGTCTGGTGCTGCGCTACCTCTCGGATGCCTTCCGCGCCGCCCGCCAGACGATTCCGGACGACGCCAAGACCGAGGAACTGCGCGACCTGATCGAGTGGCTCGGCGAGCTGGTGCGTCAGGTGGACTCGAGCATGCTCGACGAGTGGGAAGCACTCACTCACCCCGAGCTCTCGGCGACCGGGGCCGTTGACGCGCCGGTCGTGCCGCCGACTCCTCCGAGCGTTCTGACGAACCGCCGCGCGTTTATGGTGCTGGTGCGCAACGAGCTGTGGCGGCGCGTGCAGATGGCAGCCCTGCAGCGCGACGAAGAGCTCGTGGGTCTGGATCCGGATGCTGGCTGGCCGGAGGCGCTCGACGCTTATTTCGAGGAGCACGATGCCATCGGCACCGGACCCGATGCGCGGTCTTCTGCTCGGATCCTCATCACCGAAGGGCCGCAATCCTGGGTGGTGCGCCAGATCATCGAAGATCCGGCTGGCGATCACGACTGGGGAATTCGCGCCGAGGTCGACTTGGTGGCCTCGGCCGAGCAGGGCGTCGCGGTAATCCGGGTGGTTGGACTCGACCGGCTCTGATCCGAGGTATCCAGCAGCGGCGTTCTCTTCGCAGCTCGGCGAGCGGGATCAGCGGTGCAGCAGACCGCCCGTCAGAACCGATCGTCGCCAGCGAGGGCGCGCGTGCGGCGGCGGGCCAGTACAGCCTCTTCGACCGCGACGTCGTGGTTCGAGGTGCGGCCCGCCTGGATCGCCTCGACGATCCACTGGACCGACGGCAGGATGCTTGCCAGCAACGCGAGTAACCCCAGCACCGCGAAGGTGATCGCGACCGGCGGGACGGCGTGATCCGTGCACACGGAACTGACGCCGACACATCCGTTTGCACCCGCGATCGACACGTCGACAACGCCAAAACTGATGGCAGCTACGACGATTGCGCCCAGCGCAACCGCGCCAAGCACTCGACGTGAATGCACGATTCTGTCTCTTCTCCAAGAAATTGCGAACCGCCTCTGTTCGGCCTGCCCTTCAGGGTACGTGCGCCCTGCCTGGCGCCGCGATGCCCAGAGCGGGGGGCAGACCGGTACCATCGTGGGGATGCCTGACGACGACGACAACATCACCACCGGCCCCGATGACGGGCACGATCTGCTTAACGGCGACGGCCCCCGGCGCACCGAGAGTGATTCGCTCGGATCGATGGAGATCCCAGCGAACGCTTACTGGGGCATCCACACGGCGCGCGCCCTCGTAAACTTTCCAATCTCGCGGCGCGCGATCAGCAACTACCCAGACCTCATCCGCGCCCTCGCGCTCGTTAAGCAGGCGGCGAGTCGGGCGAACCTCGAGATCGGCGTGGTCGACCCGGCCAAAGCGCAGGTCATCGACACGATCTGCCAGCGGATTGTCGACGGTAAATATCACGATCAGTTTGTGGTCGGCGTGATCCAGGGCGGGGCGGGGACCTCAACCAACATGAACACGAACGAGGTCATCGCGAATGCGGGCCTTGAGCTCATGGGCCTCCAACTCGGCGACTACGGGGCGCTGCACCCGATCGACGACGTGAACCGTAGTCAGTCCACCAACGACGTCTACCCGACCGCGATCAAGCTCGCCATGGTGTTCGGTGTACAGCGACTGCTCACGGAGCACGCGAAGCTCACCAAAAGCTTCGCCGCCAAGGGGCGCGAATTCAACCACGTGCTTAAGGTCGGGCGCACCCAAATGCAGGATGC
>JAYTXO010000018.1:0-1994 GCA_043742905.1 Microbacteriaceae bacterium
GCGATCATCGCGGGGGACGAGGTGAGCGGAGCATCCGTCTTCCAGCTGGTTCCGGAGCTCGATGCTGGCGACATGTTCGGGCAGTTTACCCAGGCGATCGGTGCCAACGAGACGGCAGGGCACCTGCTCGACTCGCTGTCTGTCGGCGGCGCCGAATTGCTCGTGCGGGTGGTGAATTCCCTCGCCGATGGTGTCGCGCGCGCCGAACCCCAACGCGGAGATGTGACACTCGCCCCAAAGCTGGATCTTCCGGACGCACAACTGGACTTTGCGCAACACGCCTCAACCGTGCAGAACCGCGTGCGCGGGGTCACCCCAGAGCCCGGGGCCTTCACCCGGGTCGACGACACGCGGATCAAGATCCTTGAGGCCGTGATTGCGCAGCACGAACCGCGATTGGCGGCCGGGCAACTCGAGCTGCGGGATGGCAGGGTAGTGGTGGGAACCGCGAGCGATCCGATTGAACTGGTGTCGGTGCAGCCGGCCGGAAAGAAGGCGATGAAAGCCGCAGACTGGTGGCGCGGTCGCCCGGCCAACGCTGGAACGATGGCGAGATGAGCGACCGTCGACCGACTCGCGGCCCCCGCGCTGCTGCGCCGATCTCTCGAGTTCAGCCGGCCCGTCGCATCGCCCTCGAGGTGATCATGGCGGTGCGGGAGACGGATGCCTACGCCAACCTCCTGCTGCCGGTGAAGCTGGAGCGGGCTCGGCTGAACCCCCAGGATGCCGCCCTCGCGACGGAGCTGACCTATGGCACGCTGCGCCAGCAGGGCTACTACGACGCGGTGATCGAACTCGCGGCCGGGCGATCGACCGACGAGATCGACTCCCCGATCCTCGACGTGCTTCGGCTCGGAACCCACCAGCTGCTTTCGATGCGGGTGGCGCAGCACGCGGCCGTCGATGAGGCGGTATCCCTTGCGAAAGAGGTCGGGTCCCGCTCGGCGACCGGATTCGTCAATGGGGTGCTGCGAACCATCACGCGCAGCGAGCCTTCAGCCTGGCACGACCGGGTAATGGCGAAGCCGCGCAACGACGACGAGCGCCTCTCGCTCGAGCACTCGCATCCACTCTGGATCGTGCGCGCCTTCCGCCAGGCCCTGGCCGCAGAAGGACGCGAAGAGGAGCTGGAAGATCTGCTGATCGCCGACAACTTCGCCCCGCGGGTGAGTCTCGTTGCGCTGCCAGGGCTCGCGACCATCTCGGAGATTCGGGGCACCCAGAAGGCGAAATATTCTCCCTATGCTGCGCTGAGCGACGGGGGAGATCCGGCGCTCTGGCCCGCCGTGCACGAGGGTCGTGCCCGGGTGCAGGACGAGGGATCGCAACTCGCCGCGCTCGCGCTCAGTCGCGCCCGGCCCGTCGTCGCGGGGGAGCGCTGGCTCGACCTGTGTGCCGGCCCCGGTGGCAAGGCTGCGCTGCTCGCCGCCGAGGCGCGAGAGGGTGGAGCGATTCTCGTCGCCAACGAGATCACCCCCGCCCGTGCCGAACTGGTGCGAAGGGCACTTGCCGTGTTCCCCGATCCGCCGCAGGTGCTCGTCCAGGATGGCACCCTCTTCGGTGAGCGGATGCCGCAGCAGTTCGACCGCATCCTCCTCGACGCGCCCTGCACGGGTCTCGGGGCTCTCCGCCGCCGCCCGGAGGCGCGCTGGCGAAAGCAGCCGAGCGATGTCGCTGAGCTCAGCGGGCTGCAAATCGCGCTCCTCGAGTCGGGGCTCGCGGCGCTGAAGCCAGGCGGAATACTTGCCTATGTCACCTGTTCGCCGCATCTGGCCGAGACGAAGGTCATCGTGGAGACGGTGCTGCGACGTGCCGACGGGGTATCCCGTGTCGACACATCCGCGGTTCTCGCGGGGGTCACCAAGCGCGAACTTGAATTGGGAGAGCCTTCCGGTGACGGTCACGTGCAGCTCTGGCCGCACCGTCACGGCACGGACGCCATGTTCATCTGCCTGCTGGAGAAGTCCCTCTAGGCTGGCGCACGTGACCGTACG
>JAYTXO010000019.1:0-1558 GCA_043742905.1 Microbacteriaceae bacterium
CGGTGGGCGACGGTCGTACTCGGTGTGGTCTGTCTGGCCGTGGCGGTGATGGTCTACCGCATGTATCAAATCTGGGTCTTCCAGGTGGCCTAATCTTGAGATGATGGCTGCCAATACTTCTCCCCGCCCGGCGCGGACCAGATCCCTCGGAATTGGGCGGGTCCTCGTGGCCGTCTACGGCATCCTCGCCCTCGCCGCCACCGGGCGTTCGGTGTTTCAGATCATCGACCGGTTCTCTGAAGCGCCGCTCGCCTTTTCTCTTTCAGCGCTGTCTGCGGTCGTCTACATCGTCGCAACGATCGCCCTCGTCGCACCCGGAGCAACCTGGTACCGCGTGGCGCGCCTCACGATCGGATTCGAGCTCGTCGGCGTGCTTGTGGTTGGCACTATCAGCCTCGTCTCTCCTGGCCTGCTCGGGCTCCACAGCATCAATCCGTTCGGACGGGAGGCCACCGTCTGGTCGGCCTACGGGCTCGGCTACCTGCTCATCCCGCTCGTGCTTCCGCTGCTCGGGCTGCTCTACCTGCGTGCGCGGCGTCCCGCAGTCATAGAGCCGGACGGGCGGGCATGAAGTTCTACCCCTCCCTCGATGACGTGCCGGCCGGCTTCGGCCCCTCTGCCGTCACGATAGGAAAGTTTGACGGGGTCCACTCCGGGCATCGCAGCGTCATTGCACGACTGCGGCAGGAAGCGGCGGCGGCCGGGCTCGTGTCGACGGTGCTCACCTTCGACCGGCATCCGCTCGCCCTGCTGAACCCGAGCTCCTGCCCGGAGAGCCTGACGAGTAACGACCAGAAGCGCGCCGTGCTCGAGACAACCGGCATCGATGCCCTCGTGATGATCGAGTTCACCTACGGGTTCAGCCTCAAAGCACCAGAAGACTTCGTGACGGATGTGCTGGTCGCGGCCCTGCACGCGAAGCTCGTGTTCGTCGGACCCGACTTTCATTTCGGCCATCGCGGACTCGGCACTGTCGAGTTGCTCGAACGCCTTGGTCGCCTTCACGGCTTCGAGGTGCGGATGATCGACGCCGTCTGTCCGCTCGGTGACCGGGTGATCTCCTCCACCTGGATCCGCAACCTGTTGGCCGAGGGACGCGTTGCCGAGGCTGCGACCCTCCTCGAACGCCTGGCGACCGTGCGCGGGATCGTGGTGCCGGGGGAGCGTCGTGGCCGTGAGCTCGGGTATCCCACCGCCAACCTCGCCCGCTCGGTCGAGGGATTCGTGCCAGCCGACGGGGTCTACGCGGCCTATGCGACGGTCGACGGCCGCACCATGCCTGCAGCGGTGTCGATCGGCAACAACCCCACCTTCGTCGGGGTGCCCGACAAGCAGATCGAGGCCCATCTGCTCGATGAAGACCTCGATCTCTACGGTAAGACCGTCGAGATCGCCTTCGTGGAATACATCCGCGGCATGGAAAAGTTTGCGAGCGTCGGCGAGTTGGTCGCCCAGATGACTCTCGATGAGGCCCGGGTTCGCGAACTGCTCGGGGTGCCGGCACGTACTACCCCGATCGGCCCGCGCGCGTAGCGAGCCGCATGTCCTGCGGGTGGCC
>JAYTXO010000020.1:0-7521 GCA_043742905.1 Microbacteriaceae bacterium
GGTGGCGGGGGTCGGTGGCGGCATCCTCGACATCGTCCTTTACAATCCCGGCGTCACGGCCGGCTACATCACGGTGTATCTGGTCGGCTTCGCCATATCAGGAGCCGTGCTCGCTGGGGTGCTGGGCTGGGTGATCGTGCGCGCCCTCGTTCCGAGTGGCGCGCTCAGCCGCTTCGCCTCCGGACGGCAGCGCACCGCTGACGTCTGAGCGTGCCCTGTTGACCCCGAGTACCGGATCACCGACCCCGGCCGCCGTGCAGGCGCGCGGCTGGGGCTGGCGGCACGCCGGTCGCCGGGCACGGGCACTGCACGATCTGGATCTCACGCTGGAACCAGGGGAGCGGGTGCTGCTGCTCGGCCCCTCCGGCTCGGGCAAGTCCACGCTGCTTGCGGCGCTCGCCGGGATCTTGGGTGGCGATGACGAGGGCGAGAGTGTCGGCACGCTGACGGTCGGCGGACGCGACCCGCGGGCGGCGCGCGGGTCGGCCGGGCTGGTGCTGCAAGACCCCGAGTCGCAGGTGATCATGGCCCGCGTCGGCGACGACGTGGCATTCGGCTGCGAGAACCTCGGGGTTCCGCGCGACGAGATCTGGCACCGCGTGCGGGAGGCGCTCGACGCGGTCGGGCTCACCCTGCCGCTTGATCATCCGACGGGGGCGCTGTCTGGCGGTCAGAAACAGCGGTTGGCGCTCGCGGGCGCGCTGGCGATGCGTCCCGGCCTGCTGCTGCTCGACGAGCCGACCGCCAACCTCGATCCTGCGGGTGTGCTCGAGGTGCGCGATGCCGTCGGGACCGTGCTGACGCGAACCGGCGCGACCGCGGTGATCGTCGAGCACCGGGTGGACGCGTGGCTCGACGTCGTCGATCGGATCGTCGTGCTCGGCGCCGATGGCGGGCTCGTCGCCGAGGGAACGCCCGGCGCGGTCCTCGCCGCGCAGGGTGCGGCGCTCGCCGCGTTAGGCGTGTGGGTGCCGGGCTGGGATCCCGCGATATTCCGAGTGGACGGGCCGACTGAGCGACCGGGCCTGCTGACCGCGCGGGGGCTACGGGTGGAACGGGTGCCGCGGCATCCGCTCCCCGGAGTCTTTGACATCGAACTCTCCGCGGGCGAGGTACTCGCGCTGACCGGGCCCAACGGCGCGGGCAAGACAACGCTGGCTCTCACGCTTGGGGGGCTGCTGGTACCTGCGGCGGGCGAGCTGCGTGCGATGCCAGCTCTCGCTGCAGGAGCAGATGCGCATCCGATCCGCTGGCGATCGCTCGAGCTGTCGACGCGCATCGGCACCGTATTCCAGACGCCGGAGCACCAGTTCCTCGCCACGAGTTGCCGAGAGGAGCTCGCACTCGGTCCGCGTGCAGCGCAGCTGCCTGAGGCCGAGGTGACCGAGCGGGTCGACGGCCTGCTCGAGCGGCTCGGCCTGGCCGCGCTCGCTGCCGCCAACCCTTTTACGCTCTCGGGCGGGCAGAAGCGCCGACTCTCGGTGGGGGCGGTCATTGCGAGCCGACCACGCGTTCTCGTGCTCGATGAGCCGACCTTCGGGCAGGACGTGCTCACCTGGGCCGCCCTCGTGACGCTTCTCGAGGAGCTGCGGGCGTCCGGCACGACAATTGTGGCGGCGACCCATGACAGGCGCTTCGTCGACGCGATTGACGCGCGCGAGCTCGTGCTCAGTCAGGTGTTGGCATGACTGCCGTCGCCGATGCAGTGGCCGAAAGCGCGGCCGGCACGGCAGCCTTTCACCCGCTGTTCTCGGTTGCCCGGGCTAACCCGGTCGCCAAGCTTGCGGCCGCGCTGATCATCGCGTTGACGCTGGCGCTTTCGGTGGATGCCGTCTCCGCCGGGGTCGCGCTGGCGCTCGAGCTACTCCTGCTCCCGTTCGCCGCCCTACCGTGGGTGAGCTTCTGGCGACGCACTGCGCCGGTCTGGATCACGGCCCCGCTCGCCGGGCTCACCGCGGCGCTTTACGGGCGCCCTTCGGGAGACGTGTACTTTCATTGGCTCGTCGTGAACGTCACGGACGGGTCGCTGCAGCTGGCGTTGGTGACGATGCTGCGCGTGCTGGCGATCGCCCTCCCGGCGGTGGTTCTCTTCGCGAAGGTGGACGCCACCGAGTTGGCCGACGGACTTGCCCAGCTCCTGCACCTCCCGTCGCGATTCGTGCTCGGCGCACTCGCTGCGGTCCGGCTCGTCGGGCTGCTGCGCGAGGATTGGCGCTCCCTCGAACTGGCCCGCCGAGCGCGTGGGGTCGCCGATCGCGGGCGTGTCCGCCGTCTCATCGGCCTCGCGTTTGCCCTGTTTGTTCTCTCGATTCGTCGAGGGAGCGCGCTCGCCACTGCAATGGAGGCGCGCGGTTTTGGCGGCAACATTCCGCGCACCTGGGCGCGCGTCTCGCGCTTCGGCACCCGCGAGTGGGTGCTGGTGAGCGTCGGTGTCGCGATCGCGGCCGCGGCGACGATCGCGTCGGTGGCGACGGGGCAGTGGGCGTTCATTGGGCAGTGATGTAGCTCTGGGCGGTGAACTTTCCGTCGCCGAGCTCGCGGCCACGATCCGGGATGCCGCAGACGCGCGCCGCCCGGTCGTGCTTCTTGACGGGCGCTCCGGCTCGGGCAAGAGCGTGCTCGCGGCGCTGCTCGCACCAGCCATGGACGCGCAACTCCTCAGCCTCGACGACGTGTATCCGGGGTGGGAGGGGCTGAATGCCGGATCCGAGGTCGTACACGAGACCGTACTGCGCGTCCTCGACCCCGGCTGGGTGCCATGGGACTGGGCGGCCGAGGCGCGGGCGGAATGGCATCCGCTCGATCCGGCGCGCGCGCTGATCGTGGAGGGCTGTGGCGCCCTGAGCCGGGCCAACCGAGCCCGCGCGACGTTCGGTATCTGGCTCGAGTTGGATGCTGCCGAGCGGCACCGCCGGTTCTCCGAGCGGGACGCGGGACGCTTCGACGACTACTGGGACCGCTGGGCAGACCAGGAGGACGCGTTCATTGCACGGGAACATCCGCGGTCGCTTGCCGATCTGGTGATTGACGAGAACTGAGCAGTCGCCGGGCGGGCGCTACGCCCAGCCCAACTCGTGCAGCTGCTCGTCGTCGAGGCCGTAGTAGTGCCCGATCTCGTGCACGAGCGTCACGTGCACCTGGTCGTGAAGTTCCTTGAGATCGGCGCACACCGAGAGGAGCGGCTCCCGGTAGAGCACGATACGGTCGGGCAGCTCGCCGTAGCCGTAGACCTCGCGATGGGTGATCGCGACTCCCTGATACAGACCCAGGATGCCGAGCGAACCGTCCTCGGGGCGATCCTCGGTGACGAAGGCCACATTTTCCATCCCGTCGACCATCTCGTCGGGCAGCAGGTCGAGCTCCGCGATGACGAGCTTCTCGAAGGCGGTCGCGTCCAGGTGAAGGTCCACTGGCTCACAGGCCTTCGGGTCCGACGGCGGATTCGGGATCCAGCGCCGCGATCAGGTTCCACTGCAGTTCGCCGAGCCAGAAGTAGACGTCGGAGAGTTCGTTCTCGGGCATCGGGTCGTCGTCCGCGCGTATGCCGAGGCGTTCAGCGAGCACCAGACGCAGGTCGGTCAGGGCCGGGAGCCATCGTTCGGCGTCGTCGCGCTCCACGGTGAGTCGGCCGTCGTCGTCACTTTCCATCAGCCCCGCGGCGATCAACCCGGAGTTGGCCGCCTTGTGTTCCACCAGGCCCTCACGCGTGTAGTGGCGGAACTCCGCAGCGGCCTCGGCATCCTGTGGATAGGCGTCCGGGAACAGCCGCGCGAGCGCCGGATCGTCGTTCAGCTCGGAGTCATCAAGCTGATCGTGCACGAGCTCGTCGAACTGCACCAGCAGCGTCTCGAGCAGTTGGCGTTCCATCGGCGAGAACTGGATCAGCACGCCGGTGATCTCGGGGACGACCCTCACGACTGCGCCCTCAACTGCTCGCCCGATCCACCGTGGCCCACAGCCCGTATTCGTGCATCGCCTCGGTGTGCCGTTCCATCTCTTCGCGCGGGCCGCTCGCCACGATCGCGCGTCCGTTTTGGTGCACCTGCAACATGAGTCGCTCCGCCTCGGGCTTCGGATAGCCGAAGTAGTGGCGAAAAACGTGCGTGACGTACGACATTAGGTTGACCGGATCGTTCCAGACGACCGTCTGCCACGGCACGTCGGGCGAGATCCGCGACCGGGTCGTGGTCTCACTCTCGACGTCTGTCGACCCTCCGACAACCGCGGACAACATGGGGTGGATGACGGGACTTGAACCCGCGGCCACCGGCACCACAAGCCAGTGCTCTACCAACTGAGCTACACCCACCATGTGCTTCCGAAGCTCCTCACAGAGCCAGGGCAACCCCAGAATATTACCGCACTAGGGATGCCCATGACTCCACCGTCGAGGCGGATGCCGCCTGGGCCTGCTGGCTGGTCGGTCCGGGCTCCTGCACAAAGATGATCTTGCGGTAATAATCCAGTTCGCGGATCGACTCCAGGATGTCGGCGAGCGCGCGGTGGCCGCCGTTCTTGGTCGGCGCCTGGAAGTAGACCCGCGGAAACCAGCGGCGGGCCAACTCCTTAATGCTCGAAACGTCCACGCTGCGGTAGTGCAAGTGGCCGTCGACGCGCGGCATGTATTTCGCGAGGAAGGAGCGATCGGTGCCGATCGTGTTGCCAGCCAGGGGAGCGGTCTGCGCATCCGGAACGAACTTCAGGATGTACTCCAGCACCTCGTACTCGGCCTCGGCCAGGCTGACACCGTTCTGAATCTCGTTGATGAGCCCCGACTCGGTGTGCATGTTGGTGACGAAGTCGCCCATGTGGTCTAGCGCCGACTGGTCGGGCTTGATCACGATGTTGAAACCGGGATCGAGCGGGGTGAGGTCGTAGTCAGTGATAACGACAGCGACCTCAACGAGTTCGTCGAGCTCGAGGTCGAGCCCGGTCATCTCGCAGTCGATCCAGACCAGGACATCGGGGTGTGCAGACACGCTCTCAGCCTACCCGGGGCCGCCGACGGGGTGGGGTGCGCCGGGTGAGGTGCGCGGGCTGCTCACGCCCCCTCGCCGAGCCCGATCGCCTCTGCTTCCACCTGCGGCGCCTCTGCCTCGCCGTTGATCCGCCCGAGTGCACGTTGTCCGGCAAGGATGAGCACGGCCGCCAGGAGCACGGATGCCCCCGCCACGAAGAACGGAACGGCCGGTGTCGCGATGGTCGCGATCGCTGTCGCCAGCGGCGGAGCAGCAGCCCCGCCGAGGAAGCGCACAGCCGAATACGACGACGATGCGACGGAGCGCGGCAGATCGGTCGCTTCCATTACCGACTCGGTCAGCACAGTATTGAGCACGCCGAGCATAAGCCCGCCGACCACCACGCAGGCGATCAGGGCCGTCGTGACGGTCACAAAGATGCCGGCCACGGCCAAGTCGGCCGCGAGCAGCGGCAGCACGATGGCGAGCACGGTGGTTCGGCGCAAATGTGCGGTCAGCCGCGGTGCGACGAGCACGCTGGTGAACGCGACTGAGATGCCCCAGCCGAAGAAGGTGAGCCCGAGCCCGATGGCCGAGAAGCCCTTCAGCCCGGGGGCGAACGGTGTGTACGCGAGCAGGGTGAAGAAGCCGATGTTGTAGAACAGGGCGGCGATCGCCAGGATCAGCAGCGCGGGCGTCTTGAGCGCCGTCAGCGGAGCCGAGAGCTTGGTCTTGATCCGGACGGTGCCCTTCGGCTCGCGCGGCAACAGGATCAGGATCGAGATGAACGCGATTGCCATCAGCACGGTCACCCCGAAGAACGGACCGCGCCAGCTGACCGAGCCCAGGAGTCCCCCGAGCAGTGGGCCGACGGCGATGCCGAGTCCGAGAGCCGCCTCGTACAGGATGATGGCCGAGCTGCTGCCTCCGCTGGCCGCCCCGACGATGGTCGCCAAAGCTGTGCTAATAAAGAGTGCGTTGCCGAGCCCCCATCCGGCGCGGAATCCGATGACCTCCTCGACGCTGCCGCTCGTGGCGGCGAGCAGGGCAAAGACGACGATGAATGCGAGACCGATGAGCATCGTCATCCGGGCCCCGATGCGGCTCGATACGAAGCTAGTGATGAGCATCATGAGACCCGTGACGAGCAGGTAGCTGGTGAAGAGATACTCGGCCTGGGTCGGGCTGGCCTTCAGTTCACTGGCGATCGCTGGCAGGATCGGGTCGACCAGACCGATGCCCATGAACGCGATTACACACGCGAAGGCCACGGCCCACACGGTGCGCGGCTGCTTCAGGATGCTGACCTTCTCGGCTGTGTCGTGGTCAGAGCGATGCGCGGTGCGCGAGGCGTGAGCCGTCATACGGGCACCGCAGCATCGCTGGCCGTTCGCGCCGCCATCATCTCGACGGCCCGCTCCAGGATCGCCCATTCACCCTGGTCGAGGTCCGCGAACCACGGGCTCAACGCGGTCGCAATCTGGCGCCGCCAGTCCTTCAACGCCGCCTGCCCCTTGGGCGTGATGCGAATCAGCCACGCACGCGAGTCTGCGACGTCGACGATGCGCGAAACGTACTCCTCTTCGACCATCGTGGACACCGCACGCGTCATGCCGGGCTGCGTCACACGATTGGCGGTGGCGAGTTCGCCGATGCGCTTCGGACCGTCTGTGTCGAGGGTGCCGAGCGCACGCCAGACCGCGGACGGCGTGCTGCTTCCGGTGGTCTGCGCCGCGATCCGCACCAGCCGGGTGGAAGAGACCAAAAGGGTTTCGAGGATTTCGCTGTGATTCACGTTCAAAAGTATATACCGGGGGTATATAACGTGCTGAAGTATCTCGAGATCTCAGTCGGCGGGAATGCGCGGAGGCAGCTGCAGGAATCACCCGCGCCCGTTCGTGGTTGGTTCAGGTGTGATTGTTGACCTCTACACCTCCGCGTTCTGCGAGCCGTGCCACCTGACCCGGGCCGTCCTCGCAGACGCCGCGCGGCTGGTCCCTGACGCCGAGATCGTGGAGCGCGACATTGTGGCGTCCGAGGCGCAGGCGGAGGTGGACGGGATCCGAGTCACGCCGACGGTGATCGTGCGCGGCGCCGACGGGATCGAGGTGTTCCGGGCCGAGGGCGTTCCGACCGTGCCACAGGTCTTGGCCGCCTTCGCGAAAGCGCTGTAACGGCGCATCGACGTCGGCCACCGACGTCCCCCCGGAGAGATTCGAACTCCCGACCAGCCGGGTAGAAACCGGATGCTCTATCCACTGAGCTACGGGGGGATCGGCCCAGATCGGCTCGCCTCAGAGTCTAGGGCGGGCGCTGGGCGTGGCCGGGCTATTGAGTGACAGACAGTGTCGCTAGGGTCGGTGCCATGCCGAGGCATCCGCAATCACCTGTCTGGATCCTGCGCCTGGGTTTCGTTGCGACTGCCCTTGTGCTGACTGGGTGCGCGCCCTCGGGTCCTGCGCCCCTGAAGCATCCGATTGCCGTGTTCCAGGTTGCCGGCGACGAGACCTACAAGATCGAGCTCATAACGCCTGCGCTCGTGAAGCACGCCGAGCAGCTGCTC
>JAYTXO010000021.1:0-2837 GCA_043742905.1 Microbacteriaceae bacterium
GGGAGAACAAGGAGTTCGCGCGGCAGTACCTCTCCGGCGAACTCGAAGTGGAACTCACGCCCCAGGGCACGCTCGCCGAGCGGATGCGCGCGGGGGGCGCTGGCATACCCGCTTTTTACACGTCAACCGGCGTCGGCACGGTGGTTGCGGACGGCGGGATGGCCATTAGATACGGGGCCGATGCCTCGGTCGAGCTGGCCTCGGAACCGAAGGAGGTCCGAAGCTTCTCGACCTTCGGGCGTGCGGCATCGTTCGTGCTCGAGTCCTCCATTGTGACCGACTATGCGTTCGTTCGTGCGGCGGTCGGGGACCGCGCGGGCAACCTGCGGTTCGAGCAGTCGGCGCGCAATTTCAACCCACCGGCCGCGATGGCCGGCCGGATTACAATCGCGGAGGTCGATCGACTCGTCGAGGTCGGTGAACTTGGTCCCGATGATGTGCATCTGCCGGGGATCTTCGTCGATCGGATCGTGCAGCTGAGCCCGGAGCAGGCCACCGAGCTGCCGATTGAGAAGGTCACGACCCGCAGTGCCGCCGCACGAGAGGTCACACACTGATGGCGCTCAGCCGTGACCAGATGGCCGCGCGGGCGGCAGCCGAACTCGAGGATGGCACATACGTCAATCTCGGGATCGGACTGCCCACGCTGATTCCCAACCATGTTCCCGCCGACGTCGATGTGGTGCTGCACTCGGAGAACGGAGTGCTTGGTGTCGGCCCATACCCGGAGGAAGGGCATGTCGACCCCAAGTTGATTAACGCCGGCAAAGAGACGGTAACGGTCCTGCCGGGGGCGAGTTTTTTCGACTCATCCATGAGTTTCGCCATGATCCGCGGCGGTCGCGTGCGAACAGCGGTCCTCGGCGCGATGCAGGTCTCGGTCCGAGGTGACATCGCGAACTGGGCGGTACCGGGCCGCATGGTCAAGGGGATGGGCGGGGCGATGGACCTCGTGAATGGGGCTGCGCGAGTAATCGTTCTGATGGAGCATGTGGCCAAAGACGGGAGCTCAAAGATCGTCGAGGAGTGCAGCCTGCCCTTGACGGGGGTGGGCTGCGTCGACCGCATTATCACGGACCTCGCGGTCATCGATGTCACCGACGCAGGGCTCGTGCTGGTGGAACTAGCTCCCGGCGTCACGGTCGGGGATGTGACCGTTGCTACCGATGCCCCCTTTCGCATCGCCGCGGATCTCGTAGTCCGGTAATTCGGGAGCTGGCGACCGGCGCAGCCAATCTGAGTCCCACGCGGCGGCTGTCGCGAGAGCTCGGGGCTCAGATCGAAGCATGGTTGGCCCCGACGTTCGCGGCGGCGGCCACCTTCGACTGGGTGGCGGTTGCGTTGCCAGAATCTAGGCGTCTATGCGTTTGGCTGCCAGATCGCTACGAGAACTGGCTTCGACTCTCGGGCCCAGGACTAAGTCGATTGAGCTAAGAACGCTGAGGTCGAGGCTTTCTCATGAAAACAACAAACCCGGCAAGCCAAAGAACAACACCGAAAGCCGTCAACCTGGTGAGCGGCAAACTCTGATGCCTATCGGTCACATCGAATTCTGCGGTCGAGTAGGTACGGGTGATGCCCAACGGGAGGAAGGTGCGCTGCCCGTCCACGGTTTCTCCCGCGTCTGGTTGAGGCAGTCGGTTTGGAGCGGAGCAGGCCGCGACCGGATCGGCCATCCCGAGCGAGTACCAGGCTGCGACGGGGGAAAGAATCGCCACGATCAGGCCAACTACTAGCAGCGCTACGCCGACGACTGTTTGTCGGCGGCTCAACATTGCACCGTAGTTTGGCCGTTGATGACCGCCAAACGGATCGCCGACTGTGTGACCCGCTTCTTGCGTCTCCGGTTGATGAAGGGGACGTTGCTGTAGCAGGCCTCCAAGCGCTCGCCGGGTTCGAGTCGGAAGTAGAGGGAAGGGTTACTGCCGACCCTCGGCACCAGGCGATCCTCGTTCTGCGACTCCCCCGACACCTTCTCTGCCGACACCGTGCGGATGGTCACTGATCAGAGGATGGCCATGATCGGGCCAATCACGAGGAATAGAACACCGATCACGGCCGAGTAAATGGTGATGGCCACGCTCCGAACAGTACCGGCGCGTCGACCACCCAAGAGGGAACCCGCTTCACTGAATCAGCAATAGAGGGTTCTGGTGCTGGAGTCGGTTGTAGAGACCTTATGAGGCGACGTAGTCCTTGGTCGCGGCGATGATATCGGCGAGTCCCTGTTTGGCATCGGCGAAGTACAGGCCGGTGCGGGTATTTGTGAACAGCGGGTTCGGCATGCCGGCGTAGCCGGGGCTCATCGAACGCTTGAGCACGACAACCGACTTGGCGTGGTCGACGTCGAGGATCGGCATCCCCGAGATCGGGTTGCCGAGCACCCGGGCCGCCGGGTTGCAGACGTCGTTAGCACCGATAACCAGCGCGACATCGCAGGTGTCGAAGGCAGTGTTGGCGTCCTCGAGTTGCAGCATCTGTTCGTACGGCACGTTCGCTTCCGCGAGCAGCACGTTCATGTGCCCCGGCATCCGACCGGCCACGGGATGGATCGCGTACTTGACGTCGACACCCTTCCCGATCAGCAGCTTCGCGAGCGTGGCGACCTCGTGCTGGGCTTGGCCCGCCGCGAGTCCGTAGCCGGGGACGATGAGCACGTGTTGCGCATAGGCAAGCTGGAGGCCCACGTCGTCGGCAGTCAGTTGGCGGATGCCCGTCAGATCTGGCGCGTTGGTGCCCAGACCCTCTCCGCCGCCGCTCGGCCCGGTGTCGCCGGTGCCGAAGCCGCCGAGCACGATGCTCAGCACCGAGCGATTCATTGCTCTCGCCATCTGCAG
>JAYTXO010000022.1:0-9411 GCA_043742905.1 Microbacteriaceae bacterium
CGCGGCGAACTTCACCGCGCAGACCGTGGACGGCGTGACACTCCTCGACCTCAGTGGCCGGGCATGATCCTGGCGTGAAACCCACGAACGGTGGCAGGAAGGAGGAGCGATCCTCGATCGCGCCGCTGTCATGATGGGCATGTGCCCGATACGCCAGCCGCCCAATATCGCGCCCACTTTGACGCCCGCGAGGTCGAAGCCCGGCCACCAGTGGGCGCGCGTCGGGTCGTCGACCTCAGCCATGTCATCCGAGAAGGTCTGGTCACGTACCCGGGGCTGCCCGCCCCGGTGTTCACCTCCCACCTGAGTCGCGAGGACTCGATCGCGGTCTATGCCCCGGGCACCCAGTTTTCGATGGACAACATCATGATGATTGGCAACACCGGCACCTACCTCGACAGTCCATTCCACCGTTATGAGGGCGGAACCGACCTCGCAGGACTCGACCTGGCCACGCTCGTCAACCTGCCTGCCGAAGTATTCCATCTCCGGGATGTATCGCCCGGCGGCGGCGGTGCACGTGAGATCCCGGCGGATGTTTTCGTCGATCGCGATCTCCGCGGAGCCGCCGTGTTGCTCGACACCGGCTGGAGCCAACTGTTCGGCACTCCCGACTACGGTCGCGGGGCTCCCTTCCTCGGCGTGGCTGGCGTCGCCGAACTAGTGCGTCAGGGAGTCGCGCTCGTCGGGATCGACTCGCTCAACATCGACGACACCGAGTCAGGCGGCGAGCGACCCGCCCACACCAGGTTGCTGGCGAGGGGCATCCACGTCGTTGAGCACCTGAGGAACCTCGATCAGCTCCCGCCGAGCGGAGCGCTATTCACAGCGGCTCCGCCCGCGGTCGAAGGGTTCGGCACCTTCCCGGTGCGTGCTTTCGCGACCGTCGAGTGACGAGCCAGCGATATTTCCGGACGACGGTCGCGGACGAGTGCGCCGGATGACGGCGCCGGACGACGGTCCCGGCAGATCCGGATCTCACCAGGATGAGTGCATGATGCCCCGAGCCAAAAATTGACCGTATACATTCCGGGTGATCGCACCCTCAGCCAGGATCTCGGTGCGCACCGAACCTGACCCCGTGCGGGTAGCGCGCTGACAGGTACATCCGCGAGTGGCGCGGCGGTCGACGACCTTCTGTCAACGAGCAACATGGGCCGCTCGATCAGTACCGCGCTGCCTAAACGGTGCGGTGCCGCGCTTTACGCGAGGCGAGCGCGGGCCGCGTAGTGCGCGCGGATCTCCGCGCGGGTGTCGGGCTCGGGGCTGGAAGTGACCTCGACCGGCCACGAGGGCCGCACTCCGGTGAGCGCCCATGCCGCCTGCGCGGCCGCGCCGAGCGCGACATATTCGCCCGGTTGCGGCACCGCCACGGGCACCGGGAACACCTGCGCCGCGATCGCCGCGACCGCCGGATTCTGGGCCGCTCCGCCGATGATCAGCACACGGGATGCCGAGACGCCGAGGCGCTCGATCGCGTCCAGTCCGTCGGCGAGGGCGCAGAGCATGCCCTCGATCGCGGCGCGTGCCAGGCTCTCCCGGGTGGTGGACGCGAGAGTCATGCCAAACAGGGTGGCGGTGGCATCCGGGAGGTTCGGGGTGCGCTCGCCCTCGAAGTACGGTTGCAGCACCAGACCGCCGGCGCCGGGGGCAGCGGCGAGGGCGAGGCGACCGAGCTCGTCATGGTCGACGGCGAGCAGTCGCGCAATCGCGTCGAGAATGCGCGCCGCATTGAGGGTCGCGACCAGGGGCAGGAAGGCGCCGCCAGCATCTGCAAATCCGGCGACAGAACCGCTCGGGTCGACGGTGGGCGCATCGGTGACGGCGAACACTGTGCCGCTCGTGCCGATCGAGACGACCACATCGCCGCTGCGGGCGTCGAGGCCGAGGCCGGCAGCGGCGTTGTCGCCCGCGCCTGCTCCCACCACGAGGCCCGCGGGGATACCGGCGTGCACAACCGACACCCCAGGGGAGTCGTGCGCGGCCAGCACGCGCGGCAGCACCGCGTCGTGACCAAGGGCTGCGATGAGAAGTTCGCGGTCGTATTCGCCGGATGCTGGCGACCAGTACCCGGTGCCGCTCGCGTCGGAGCGGTCGGTCGTGAGTTCGTCGAGCACCGGCCCGAGCGCGCTCTCGCCCGCGGGGCCATAGCCGCGCAGACGCCAGGTCAGCCAGTCGTGGGGCAGCGCAACCGCGGCGACTCTAGCCGCGTTCGACGGCTCAGCGTCACGCAGCCAGCGCAGCTTGGTGATCGTGAAAGAGGCGACGGGGACGAGCCCGGTGCGCCTGGCCAGTTCGGCCGCGCTGAACTCGGCGATCAACTGGGAGGCCGCGGGAGCCGACCGAGTGTCATTCCAGAGCAGGGCGTCGCGGATGACGCGGCCCTCCGCATCCAGGACGACCATGCCGTGCTGCTGCCCCCCGACCGACACCGCGGCGGCGTCGTCGAGTCCGCCGGCCTCGGAGATCGCCACGAGCAGCGCGGCCCACCAGGCATCCGGCGCCACCTCAGTGCCCTCGGGATGCGCGGCGCGCCCGGTGCGGACCACGGCGCCGGTGTCGGCGTCGCGGATCACGACCTTGCAACTCTGGGTGGACGAGTCGACGCCGACGACAAGTGTCACGGTCTAGCGGGCGCCCATGAGGAACTCGGTCGCCAGCTGCTGCAGCCGCACGAAACCGAAGCCCTTGGCGCCGTAGTACGCAGCGGTGTCGAGGTTCCAGGCGGAGTCGTCCGCGAGCAACTGCTCGTAGCCCTCGCCAGCTGCCAGAGTCGGCTCGGCCAACTCGGCAACTTTCGAGGCGAGCAGCGCTTCCTGCACTTCGGGGTCGGCCCGGAAGGCCGCCGTACGCTCCTTCAGCAGCAGATAAGTGCGCATGTTGGCCGCGGCGGACTCCCAGACGCCGGTCTCGTCCTCGGTGCGGCTCGGCTTGTAGTCGAAGTGACGCGGGCCGGTGTAGCTCTGGCCGCCATTGACGCCGCCGTTCTCGAGCAGGTCGACGAGCGCAAAGGCGTTGTGCAGGTCGCCGTGACCGAAAACGAGATCCTGGTCGTACTTGATCCCTCGCTGGCCGTTCAGGTCGATGTGGAAGAGCTTGTCGTGGTAAAGCGCTTGCGCGATGCCGGAGGCGAAGTTCAGGCCCGCCATTTGCTCGTGCCCGACCTCGGGGTTGAGGCCAACGAGCTCGGGGTGTTCGAGTGAACTGATGAACGCGAGGGCGTGCCCGAGGGTAGGCAGCAGGATGTCGCCACGGGGCTCGTTCGGCTTGGGCTCGATCGCGAATCGGATGTCGTAGCCCTTGTCGAGCACGTACTGGCTCATCATGTCGACGGCCTCCTTGTATCGCGAGAGCGCGGAGCGGATGTCCTTGGCCGCGTCGTACTCGGCGCCCTCGCGGCCACCCCACATCACGAAGGTGGTCGCGCCGAGCTCGGCGGCCAAATCCACGTTGCGGAGCACCTTGCGCAGCGCGTAGCGGCGCACCGCACGATCGTTTGAGGTGAAGCCGCCGTCTTTGAAGACGGGCTGGCTGAACAGGTTGGTGGTGATCATCGGGACCACAACGCCGGTGTCCTTCAAGGCGCCTTTGAGGCGGTCGATCTCGTGCTGGCGCTCGGCATCGGTCGATCCAAAGGCGAACAGGTCGTCGTCGTGGAAGGTGAGGCCGTACGCGCCCAGCTCTGCGAGCTTCTCGACCGCGTGCACGGTGTCGAGGTGGTCGCGCGTGGGCCCGCCGAAGGGGTCGGAACCGTTGTAGCCGATTGTCCAGAGGCCGAATGAGAACTTGTCGGCGGGGGTCGGGGTGAGAGTGACCATGGGGGTTCTACTTTCAGTCGGCATTGATTGTTGGCTTACGCAACATATTACGGTCTGGGGGCCACTGCGTCCAGGCCGTGCCATAGTTTCGATAGTTTCGATAGTTTCGATGCACACCTACGCAACCGCGTAAAGTGATGCGAATGAGCCACGATGCCCTTCGCGCCACCCTGTCCGGCGTCGCGCAGGAGGCGGGAGTTTCCCTCTCGACCATCTCGAAGGTGCTCAACGGTCGCAGCGACGTGTCGAGTTCCACGCGCGCGAAGGTCGAGACTCTGCTTGCCGAGCACGGCTACCTCCGACGCAACGGCGGCCAAACTAGAGCGCGGCTGCTCGAACTCGTCTTCCACGAGCTCGAGAGCGCCTGGTCGATGGAGATTATCAAGGGCGTTGAGGAGGTCGCGACGGCGCACGGGATGAGCGTGGTGCTCACCGAAAGCGGCTCACGTCACGCACCCGGCCCGGAGTGGATCGAGAGCGTGATGCGTCGACGTCCCGTCGGCGTCGTGCTCGTGTTCTCAGATCTGCCGCCCGAGTATCGCGACCGTCTGCGTTCGCGCGCCATCCCGTTCGTCATCATCGACCCGGCGGGGGACCCGTCGCCCGACGTCCCCTCGGTCGGATCAGCGAACTGGTCGGGCGGCCTGCTCGCGACTCGGCACCTCATCGAGCTCGGTCACACCCGGATCGCGGCGATCAGTGGCCCTGCAGACATGATGTGCTCGCACGCCCGCATCGACGGATTCCGCTCGGCGATGACATCGGCGGGGCTGCCGATCCGGCCGGAGTGGGTGCGCTTCGGCAACTTCCACATCGAGGGCGGGAGCGGCCACGGCCGTGAGCTGCTCGCGACGGCGGATCGGCCGACCGCGATCTTCGCGGGGAGCGACCTGCAGGCCCTCGGCGTGCTCGATGCGGCGCGAGGTCTGGGGCTCCGCATTCCCGAAGACTTCTCCGTGGTCGGCTACGACGATATTCCGCTGGCGAAGTGGGTCAGTCCGAGGCTCACGACGGTGCATCAACCGCTCAAGGAGATGGCGCAGGAGGCGTCGCGCCTAGTCATCCGGATGAGTCAGGCGCCGCTCAACTCGGTGCCGCGTATGGATCTCGCCACCAGCCTCGTTGTGCGCGAGAGCACGGCGCCGCCGCCAGCGGCCTGACGCGATACCGTCGCCAGACGCGCGCCAAGCAGCGGACTCAGCCGCGCATGACCGTAGGCTCGGCAACCAGCTCTCGGGTGTGATCCACCAACCGGACAGCGCCCTGCAGTACGGTGGAGCGCTCCAGCACGATGTCGCCCGCGGAGCGGCCGAACTGAAAGATCAGCTCGCCGGGCTCGACGATTCGGTTCCCGTCCAGCCCGGTGAATGAGGCGAGATCAGCCGAAACGCGGAAGGAGACCCGGGCTGCGCCGCCGGACGGGAGCTCCACGCGCGCATAGCCGATGAGCCGTCTGATCGGCCGAACCACGCTCGCAACGGGATCGTGCAGGTAAAGCTGCACGACGTCGGCTCCCGCGCGGGCGCCCACGTTCGTGACGGTGAGCGACAGGGTCAGCTCGTGCTCGAACTCCACGGCGGATGTCGTCATCTCATCCCAGTAGAACTCGCTGTAGCCGAGCCCATGCCCGAACCAGTACGCGGGAGTCGGGTCGATATTCGACACCCCGGACTTTGCAGCCAGCGGGGCGGTGAGGTAGCTCGATGGCTGCGCGCCGGGATCGGCGGGCACGCTGACGGGCAGCCGTCCGCTCGGGTTGACACGTCCGCTGAGTACGCCAGCGAGAGCACCCGTCCCCTCCTCGCCGAGGAAGAAGGTCTGCACGATCGCGGCGGCGTCGGTCACCGCGCCGCCGAGCGCGTATGGCCGTCCGGAGAGCAGGGTGACGACGGTCGACGTCCCGCTGGCGACCACCGCATTGAGCAGCGCCTGCTGGGCCCCTGGCAATGCCAGCGACGAGACGTCGCAGCCCTCGCCGCTGGTCCCGCGTCCGAAGAGGCCGGCCCGGTCGCCGAGTGCGAGGATCGCGACATCCGCCTCCCTGGCCGCCGCGACCGCCGCCGCAATGCCGTCGACCTCACCCCCGTCGACGCTCGTGCCGCGCACGTGCACGATCTCGCTGTTCGGAAACTCCCGTCGCAGCGAGTCGAGCAGCGTCGGCAACTCGATTCCGGCGGCGATCTCTGGATGGTGCACCCCAACGTGACTCGGGAAGGAGTAGCAACCGAGCACCGCGTAGGGGTCGTCGGCATTGGGACCGAGCACCGCGATGCGTCGCGGCACGGCCAGCGGGAGCACCCCGTCATTGCGCAGGAGGACGATCGCTCGCTCGGCGATCTCGCGCGCCAGCTCGCGGTTCTCTGTGCTGTCGAGCTCCACCGAGCCGCGGAGCACGGACGCGTCATCCAGCCCGATCACGTCGAGCTCGACACCGTCAAGCGCGAGAGGCGTTGGCGACCAGTCCGGATCGAGCATCCCGAGTTCGATCTTCTGGCGGAGTACGCGCCGCAGAGCGCGATCGACGTAGCTCTCCTCGACCGAACCCGCCTCGACGAGCTCGGCGAGGGCGCGGCCGTAGGTCTTGACCGTTGGCAGCTCGATGTCGATCCCGGCTGTGATCGCGGCGGCAGCGGCCTCGCCCCAGCTACCGGCGATCCCGTGCAGTGTTTTCAGGAAGCCGACCGCGAAGTAGTCCGCCACGACGGTGCCCTCAAAGCCCCAGGTGTCGCGCAGCAGCTCCGTCAGTAGGCGCGAGTCCGCGGCAACCGGGACGCCGTCGATGTCGCTGTACGAGTTCATCACCGAACGCGCTCGACCGTGCCGCACCGCCATCTCGAACGGGGGAAGCAATACATCGGCCAGCTCTCGCTGACCGACGGAGACGGGGGCGAGATTGCGGCCAGCGCGCGAGGCCGAGTAACCGACGAAGTGCTTGAGGGTCGCGATGATTCCAGCGGATTCCAGCCCGCGCACGTAGGCGGTCGCCACGGTCGCGACGAGGTACGGGTCCTCGCCGATGGTCTCCTCAACACGTCCCCATCGGGCGTCGCGCACGACATCCAGCACCGGAGCGAGACCCTGGTGCACGCCGACGGACCGCATGTCGGCGCCGATCCGTTCCGCCATCCGCTGCACGAGCGGAGGATCGAAGGTGGCGCCCCACGAGAGCGGTACCGGGTAGGCGGTTGCGCCCCAGGCTGCGAAACCGGCGAGGCACTCCTCGTGGGCGATCGCCGGGATGCCGAAACGATTGCTGCTCACGATGCGCTCCTGAGCGCGTGCGAGAGACAGCGCACCGAGCGCCGGGTCGACGGGAGCGGTCCCAAACGGTCGGGTCAGCTGCCCGAGTCCGTTTGGCATGAGCTCGTCGAGGTCGACGTCGTCGTTCATCTCGTGCTGGTGGGGGGCCACATCGCCGCCGTCGGCGGACGCGCCCACCCAAACACCGATCAGCTGTCCGAGTTTCTCGTCGAGTGTCATCGCGGCGACTAGCGCGTCCACGCGCTCGTCGACGGGAGCGGCTGGATCGCTCCAGCGCTGGGTTGTCCCGACGGACTCGGTCTCGAGGTTCGTCATGTCAGCCCTTCACGGCGCCGGTGAGGCCGCCGACAATCTGGCGCTGCGCGATCGTGAAGAAGATGATCGCGGGCAGCATGGCAAGCGAGGTGAACGCGAGCACCATCGCCGTGTCTTGTGAGTACTGCGTCGAGAAGAACTGAACGCCGAGCGGGAGGGTGTAGTTGTTCGGGTCTCCGAGCGTGAGCAGGGGGAGTAAAAAGGCGTTCCAGCTGCCGACGAAGGCGAGCACGCCGACGGTCACCAGCCCGGGCCCGGAGAGCGGCAGCACGATGCGCCAGAAGAAGCCGAAGCGGCTTGCCCCGTCGATGGCTGCGGCGTCCTCCAACTCGCCTGGGATGGCGCGCAGGAACGGGACCAGGATGATGATGGTCACCGGCAGGGCGAAGGCGATCTGCGGGATGATCACGCCGGCCAGTGTGCCGAGCAAGTTGAGGTCGCGCAGCATCAGGTAGAGCGGCAGGACCGCGACAGTGAGTGGAAAGAGCAGCCCCGCGGTGAACAGCGAGTACAGGGCGCCGCGGCCGCGGAACTCGTAGCGCGCGATCACGAAAGCTGCGAGGACCCCGAGGAAGACCACTCCCGCTGTCGTGCCAATGGCCGTAATCGTGCTGTTCAGCACCTCGGTCCAGAAGGTCGGCGAGCTCAACACCGAGGCGTAGTTGGTGACGATCCACGGGCTCGGCCAGGCCGAGGGGTCGTTGTTCAGCTGGGCGGTGCTGCGAAATCCGCTGACCCAGATATAGGCGACGGGCACCACCGTGATACCAACGATTGCCAGGGCGATCACGTAAATGAACGGTCGGCTCCAGTCGAAGCGGCGGAGCGGCGACGTGGACCCGGCGGTGGGCTTGGACAGCGTGTTCGGAACGGTACTGGCCATCAGCCGACCCCTCGAGTCAGCGACCCCTGCAGGTCGCGGCGGAGAACGAATCGCTGATAGAACAGGGCGAACACCAGCGAGATGATGAAGAGGATGACGGCGACCGCGCTGCCGAAGCCCAGCTGGTTGCGCTGGAAGCCGTACTGCACCATGTAGCTCGCCATGGTCGCCGTGGCACCCGCCGGTCCGCCGCCGGTCACGACCCAGACCATGTCGAAGAGCTGCAGCGATCCGATGATGGACAGGAACGCCCAGATCCGGATGGTCGGGCCGAGCAGCGGAAGAGTGATGTGACGCTGGATCTGCCACCAACTGGCCCCGTCGATCCGACCGGCTTCCTCGAGTTCGGCCGGCACGCTCTGCAAACCCGCCAGGAACAGAATGATCGCGAACCCCACGTACTTCCACGTCAGGATCGCAAAGACCGTCCAGAGAACAATGTTCGAGTCGGCGAGCCACAGCTGCTTCAGCGAGCCAAGCCCGATGGCCTTCAGGAAGCTGTCGAACGGGCCGTCAGGCTGCAACAGCAACTTCCAGGACAGCCCCGCGATCACCTCGCTCAGCACATAGGGGATGAAGATGATGACCCGGAAGAAGGTGCGGCCGCGGATCTTGCGGTTCAGCAGGAGCGCGATGCCGATGGCGATCGGACCCTGCACTACGAGCGACAGGATGACGACGAAGAGGTTGTGGCCGATTGCGGCCGTGAACACCGGGTCGGTGAGCGCGCGGCGGTAGTTCTCCAGGCCGATGAAGTCGACCAGCGGGCCGTAGCCGTTCCACTTGTAGAAGCTGTAGACCGCGGCGAGCACGACCGGGACCAGAACGAATGCCACGTAGACCAGCAGCGCTGGACCGGCGAACAGCGCGATCTCGATCCGCTTGCGCGCGTGGGAAGAGCGGTGCCGGCGGAGCGGAACCGAGGGGGAGGGGGCCGAGCCCGCGGAAACCGCGGACCCGGCCGTGATGGTGCTCGTCATTGTGTTACTCGGTCGCCGCGGCGTCCGTCATGCCCTTCACGATGTCCTGCGGAGTTCCCTTAGCTGCGAACAGGTTGACGATGCCATCGTTCATAGCACCGCCAACCGTTGAGCCGTAGGTGGTGTCGAGCCAGAGCTGCACGTAGGAGGCGCT
>JAYTXO010000023.1:0-3562 GCA_043742905.1 Microbacteriaceae bacterium
GGTAACCCCAGACGATCGACATCACGTTCGGCGCGGTCCCCCCCACCAGGTGTGACCACAGTCCGAGCTGCGTGCCGGGCCGCGCCAACGTGTTGCGAAGTCGAGCGAACGTCCCGCTGGTCGGGACCGGGCCCGTCGCCATCGGCGGCTCTCCTTGGCGAACCAGTGCCAGCGTGACGGCCGCGGCGAGCACGGATGCACCGCTGGCAGCGAGGAGCGCCGGCTGCCATCCGGCCAGATGGAGCAGGATCGCGAACGGAATCGCCGACACCAACTGCCCCAGCTGACCCAGGGTTCCAACCCACTGACTGAGTTGCGGTAGTACGCGGCCGCGAAACCAGTTGGGCAACAGGCGGATGACCGACACGAAGGTCGCGGCATCCCCCATTCCGACCAAGATGCGCCCGGCGATCGCCATCCCGAGGTTCGGCGAGAACGCAAGCACGACCTGTCCGGCCGCCATGATGAGCGCGCCGGCGACAATGAGGTTGCGCGACCCGAGCTTGTCGACTACAACGCCGACCGGGATTTGGAGCACGGCGTACACAACGATCTGGAGCACTGCCACGGTCGAGATCGACCCCGCGCTGACGTGGAATCGCTGGGTCGCATCGACCGTGACGACGCCGAACGTTGTGCGCTGCGTGACGCCGATGAGGTAGGCGAACACGGCGCCGGCGAAGACCAGCCAGGATCGCGCAGAGTTCACGTCTCCAGGCTACGGCCGGCCGCGCTAGTCATCGTCGCGACGGTTGGCCAGGAACTTCTCCAGTTCGGCCGCAATCGTGTCTGCGGTCGGCAACTCGCCGCTCTCGTCCATCAGCGGCGACGGCAGCGGATTGTCTTCCATGTAGCTGTCGTGGCGCGCCTCGAGCGCGCCCACCAGCCGCTGCAACTCCTGGTTGCCTTCGACCTGTTCGTCCACCTTGGCGAGGAAGGTCCGGTTATCTTCGCGCAGCTGGTCGGTGGGAAAGATCAAACCGGTTGCAGCGCTGATGCTCTCGAGAGCGGTAATTGCGGTCATCGGGTACTCGGTGTCGGCCAAATAGTGCGGAACCAGCAGCACGAAGCCTGCGGTCGGATGCCCCCGCTCGAAGAGCCGGTACTCGAGTAAATGGAGCGCGTTGCCCGGTGCCTGGGTGCGCGGCTTCCAGACTGAGAGGGAGTCGATGAGCTCGAGACGATTGCCGCTCACGGTCACGCCGATCGGGCGGGTGTGCGGAACCGGCATCGGGATCGCGTGCACCCAGGTGGTGTCTTTCACCTGAAAGCGGTCGACGAGCTGCAGTACGGCATCGGTGAACCGTTCCCACTGGAAGTCGGGCTCGAAACCGGTGAGCAGGAGAAACGGCTGCCCCAGCTCGTCTTTGGCGAGATAAAGAGACAGCTTGAGCGGCTTGAACTCGGTCAGGTGGTCCTGGTCGAAAAAGATCGTGGGGCGCCGCGCGCGGTAGTCCAGCAGTTCATCCGCGTCGAAGCTGGCGACTTCACGGACTTCGAGAGTGTCGAGCAGGTACTGCCCGAGTTGCGCAACCGCGGACCCAGCGTCAGCGAATCCGGTGAGGCCAGCGACCAGGTGGAGCCCATGGGGCACCTGGTCAACCTCGAGAGAGAGGACGTAGAGTCCAGCTGGATCGCGCATGCCCCGAGTCTAAAACCTCGGCTTCAGCCACCGCCGGTGCTCGCGGCCCCGTGGTCAAGCTGACAGCGAACAGGATAAGCACGCCAGATGACTAGCGTGGATGCATGGCCGTCCCCACGCTTTCGATCACCTCCGTTCCCGCCCTCGCTGTCGACGCCGACGTGCTCGTGCTCGGGGTATTGCAGACCGAAGCAGGCCCGAAGTTGCTGAGCGACGATCCGGGCTTCGCGGGGATCGCCGCGGCCATGACTCAGATCGGTGTGAGCGGAGCAGTTGACGAATTGAAGCGACTGCCGTCCCCAGAAGGCTCAGCGACGCCGATCGCGCTGATCGGGCTCGGCAAGGAGATCACCGCCAACTCCCTGCGCGGGGCGGCCGGCGCGGCCGCCCGACAGCTGAGCGGGATTGTTCGTCTCGCACTCGCACTCCCGGTGACTTCCGCCGTCGAGGTGCAGGCGGTGCTTGAGGGCGCCGGAATCGGCGCATACGCGTACACGGACTATCGGGTGGCCACTAAGGGGTCGACGAAGACTCCAGCGTCCAACATCACCGTCGTGGTGCAGGGTGCCGCTGCTGACGACTCCGTCCTCGCGCGTGCAATCGCCTCCGTGACCGCGATCCACACCGTGCGTGATCTGGTCAACATGCCTCCGTCGGATCTCTACCCGGAGACGCTCGCGGCCGCGGCCGTCTCCCTCGCCGACGGATTGCCGGTCGAGATAGAGGTGCTCGATGAGGCGGCCCTCGATGCGGGGGGCTTCGGCGGCATCTTGGGCGTCGGCAAGGGTTCGAGCCGGGGGCCCCGGCTAGTCGTGGTTCGCTACGCTCCGGCGGGTGCTGAGAAGTATCTGGCGCTCGTCGGCAAGGGGATCACCTTCGACTCGGGCGGACTCTCACTGAAGCCTGCGGTATCCATGGTCGGAATGAAGTACGACATGACAGGGGCAGCCACGGTGCTCGCCGCCACGCTCGCTGCGGCGCGCCTGGCTCTGCCGGTACGCATCACGGCCTGGCTGTGTATCGCGGAGAATCTGCCTTCGGGGACGGCCGCACGCCCGAACGACGTGCTGCGAATCCGCGGCGGCAAGACGGTCGAAGTCCTCAATACGGATGCCGAGGGTCGGCTCGTGCTGGCCGACGGTCTCGTTGCGGCAAGCGAGGAGCACCCGGATGCGATCATCGACGTCGCCACCCTAACGGGCGGTGCACGGGTGAGCATGGGCGAACGCGTCGTGCCGATCATGGGCGACAACGAGCTGGTGAGCCGCACCATCGCGGCGGGTGCTGCCGTCGGCGAACCGATCTGGCACATGCCCCTTCCGCCGGAGTTACGCTCGGTGCTCGACAGCGACATCGCCGATATCGCGAACGCGAAGCCGGGAAACGCAAGCGGCGGCATGCTGGTCGCCGCGCACTTCCTGAAGTACTTCGTGGGCACGGTCAGCGACGAGAAGGACGCCGCCCAGATCCCGTGGGCACACCTTGACATCGCCGGGGCCGCCAACAACAACGGCGCCCCGCACGGAGAGGTAGGGAAGGGCCCGACCGGCGCCACCGTGCGCACCCTGATCTCCCTCGCAGAAGATTTTTCGCGGCCATAGTAGGGTCTTGGTGACAGGGAATCCCTTGCCATTGCACGTACCGTCTCGCCACCCCTGAGCGGTACTGATTCGAGTGCTACGCACGAGGGAGTTGCCGGGTGTCCGAGCAGAGTTATGACCTTGTCGTACTGGGTGCCGGCAGTGGCGGTTACGCCGCCGCACTGCGCGCCAGCGAACTAGGAATGTCCGTCGCGCTGATCGAGAAGGACAAGGTCGGTGGCACCTGCCTGCACATCGGCTGCATCCCGACTAAGGCGTTGCTACACGCCGGAGAGGTTGCCGACTTCACCAGGGATGCCGCCAAGTTCGGCGTCCAGGC